>JAQTZK010000037.1 GCA_028687815.1 Candidatus Altimarinota bacterium
TGGTGATGATGAAGAATAGTTGCCCCTCAAAAAACTTCTCTTTATTTAAGTGTAATCAACAAACTACCAAAAAGATAACCCTAGAACCGTATTTTGCACTAATGAATTCTCATGAAACCTAGAATTCATTTGGTTTTTTTGTAAAATCGATATAGTTATCGCGAAAAATTTACTTTCAGCATTTTACTATGGCCGCAAACGAAACCGTCATTCGATTTACCAACGTCGCATTTGAATTTAGTCCTCAAAAAGTCATACTTGACGAGGCGGATTTTTCGGTGAGATCTGGCATGAAAATGACCATCATGGGTCAGAATGGTGCAGGTAAAAGTACAATATTTAAGATGATCATGGGGCAATATAAGCCTCGTTTTGGTTCGATCAATGTAGACAAATGACTTCGAATTGCGATAGCACAACAAGTGATCGATCCCACCGACAAACCGCTTACGGTTCAAGCGTTCTTCAGAAAATATTTTGCGGATGACTCGGTGTATAATATTGATGCAAAAATTGCTCAAGTACTCGATATCGTCAACCTCAAGGCTCCACTCGATCGCATTATTTCTTCTTTTTCTGGAGGTCAACAAGCGCGTCTTTTGCTCGCTTCTGCTCTCATACAGAACCCAGATATTTTGCTCCTCGATGAGCCGACCAACAACCTCGATCGAGATGGAATTCAACATTTGACGGATTTTCTGATTAGCTACAAAAACACCTGTCTGGTAATTTCCCATGATGCAGATTTTTTGAATGCGTTTACTCACGGGGTTCTCTATCTTGATGTTCATACCAAAAAGGTAGAGCAATATGTCGGTGACTACTACGATGTGGTCGAGCGAATTGCTGCTCAAATTGAGAAAGAGAACATGAAGAATGCTCAAATGGCAAAAATCGCCCAACAAAACAAAGAGCAAGCTAACGTATTTGCCCACAAGGGAGGAAAGCTCCGACTGGTAGCGAAGAAAATGCGAGAAAAGGCAGAAGAAATGGAAGATAACATGGTCGATGTTCGTCGTGAAGATAAGACGATTCGAGAATTCACCATTCCTATGCAAAAGGATATTGGTGGAGAAATTCTTGGAATTCGCGAATATACGATTCTCAAAGATCACGAGCCTATCAAAAAAGAAGCGACTATCTCTTTGAGAAAAGGGCAACATTTACTCCTTTCTGGACCCAATGGTATTGGGAAATCTACCCTCCTAGAAGTCATTGCCAACGGGCTTTCTGAAGGGGCAAAAATCGGAGCTGGAGTACGAGTGGGGTACTACCGACAAGACTTTTCTACACTTGATTTTGAACAAACCGTATACGACTGTCTCAATGAAGCCATGATTCAGTCTGGTGGAGTAGCTCTGGAGCAACGACTTCGTTCTACTGCAGCGGGATTTCTTATTACTGGAGAAATGATGAAATCCCAGATCAAGTATCTATCTGAAGGTCAGAAGGGTCTCGTCTCGTTTGCTCGTCTTATGCTTCTGGAGCCAGGACTTTTGATTCTCGATGAGCCTACCAATCATATCAATTTCCGACACCTTCCGATTATTGCCGCGGCACTGGATGCGTATGAGGGGGCCATGGTACTTGTTTCCCACGTTGATGAATTTGTTTGGCAAATTCGAATTGACGAGTATCTGGAACTTGATCGCTAAACATGGATACTCCTGCACAACGAGAAGATGGTAGGGGAATGTGAGTCTATATTTTGAGGTGTGCGGATGAAACTTTGTACACCGGAGCCACCAAGGATGTAGAACGCAGAATTATGGAACATAACTCAGATACCATCTGAGCCAAATACACCAAAATACGACGTCCCGTCAGTTTGGTGTATTTTGAAACTTGCGAAAGCTGGAGTGGTGCGTGCAAACGAGAATTCGCCATAAAACAGCTTTCTCGTGAAAAAAAGCTAGAGTTAGTTCGTGAGTATACTCTGGATAAAACTAAAGACCGAGTCGCTCTATAATTCTATCTACGAGTGTCACCTCTGCACCTTCGCCTTCTGGAATATATTGAAGCATAAATGATCGCACATCTCCAATATCTATACCAAATTCCCCAAGCATGTCTACGGGTATATCAATAGTTTTGAGATTGTTCTTTTTGAGACTCATTCGGAGGTATCTCGGTACTTCTTGTTGGAAAATAATTTCAAAAGAACTTATTTGACCATAGTCATAAAAGACATCCCCAATTTTTACTCCATTTTGGTTGATCATCGCCTCAGTGGTATCAGGGGCGTTATTTTCCATCAGAACATATACTCCTGACATAATAATCACCACCACCGTAAGGGCATACATACCACTAAATATCCCCCAAATCGAGAGGGAAAGAGCGATAATTCCTGCTACCGTGTACCAACCCGCTGAGTGATTTTTTCTCCCGGGAACAATCCATTCGTACATATTATAAGTTGTCGATTATGAAGTTGATGATGAGCCATCCGGATACTGATATGACAAAGCCAACAATTCCAGCAGAAATGATTTTCTTCCCTGCCTCTTTGTCATCAGCAACGGAACCATATCCCATACGAACCGCACCATAAATAATCATAATCATAGCGACCGTACCTACCAAACTAAGTACAAAATTGGTAACATTTAGAATAACGGTTGGTATATCGTTTATGGTAACATCTCCATTACGAAGCTTACCATTATCGATTCATAGCCAGTTACTTCCAGGTGCAGCCGATACGATTGAAGCTTGCATGGCTAACATAGCTCATCCTCATGCGAGGATATATTTTCGAATAGTTTTGAACATGTACGCAGTATATCGTTATTTTTTTAATTCCAAATTTTGCTCTCCGTCTCTTTTTGGCTATAATTTGGGAAATTTGTAATATACCGTATGAAAATTTCCCTCAATTGGCTTGGACTCTTTGTTGACTTGTCTTCCGTTCACACAAAACATTCGACTCGTGATATTGCTCATGAGTATTCTATTCACACCGCCGAAATCGAAGGATTTCAGGCGAATCATCGTTTTGAGGGGGTGGTTATTGGTAAAGTACTCACAGCCGTTCGTCATCCTGAATCTACCAAACTCTGGATTTGCCAAGTAGCTATTGGTGGTGGGGTTCATGAACAAATTCTTACTGGAGCCCCGAATGTATATGAGGGGATGTATACTCCAGTAGCTACCGTTGGTTGTCAATTGTCTCAGGATTTTACGATTGGTGAGCGAAAGATGGCAGGTATGATCAGTCGAGGAATGATGTGTGGAGCCGATGAAATAGGTCTTTCAAATACCTCTTCCGGTGGAATTATGGACTTGAATCTTTCGTATGAGACCACCTATCTTGAGTCAAAAATTGGTACTTCTATTTTTGATATCAAGGTACCTGTTCTGGGGCCTACTGGTGAAGTGAGCGAAATTGATATCATGGACTCCGTTCTCGAAATCGACAACAAAAACATTACCAATCGACCAGATTTGTTTGGTATTTATGGTCATGCTCGTGAATTTGCTACGGTATTTGATACTTCGAAAACTCGCCTAGATACGAGTAGTTGTCTGGAAATAGAACAATCTCCTCTCGTGAAACTCGAAGTACAATCAGATCGAGTCTATTCGTACTGTCTTGCACGAGTAGAGGGGATTACCAATCGAGAGTCACCACTTGGAGTCCAGCTCCTTTTGGATCGCTCAGGACATTCGACGCATGATGCGATTGTTGATATGACCAACTACCTCATGATGGAGCTCGGTCAGCCGATGCATGCGTTTGATGCGGATACGATTGTGGGACATATCATAGTGCGACAAGCACGAGACGGTGAATCGATCGTCGCGCTCGATGGAAAAATATATGAGCTTACTCCCGAAGATATTGTCATTGCTGATACTGAGAAAGTTTTAGCTATAGCCGGAGTTATGGGAGGTCTTGCTACGGGTATTACTGCAGCCACAAAAAATATTTGTATTGAGTCAGCGGTCTTTGATCCCACTTCTATTCGTTTGACGGCACAACGATTGGGGCTCAGATCTGACGCTTCTACCAGATTTGAAAAATCACTGGATCCGACTTTTTCTGAAGTGGCTCTCCGACGAGCGATGCAATTCTTGAAATTTGCAAAAGTAGGTGGTACGGTCACTGGACATTTTGCGTATCTCAATGAGGATAAAGTAAATCATACCGTACTTTCACTTACTCATGCATTCATAGAAAGTCGTATAGGAGTTGCCATTAGTGAAACAGAAGTGCTCAAAACCCTTTCTGACCTTGAATTTGCTCCAGCAGTACTGGGTGGGAACTATGAAGTCATTGTTCCTTCTCACCGAGCTACCAAGGATGTTCGAATTATCGAGGATATTGTCGAAGAAGTAGGACGAATTCATGGGTATGACCTGATTGGTGAAGCCCCAATTCCTGGTGAATTCGCGATTACCCATCGCAATGACTGGGTAGCCATGCGAAATACCATACAAAACTATATGGTAGGAGCTGGTTTTTATGAAACGTTCAACTATTCCTTTAGTAATGCGGAGAAGGATGAATCAGTACTCATATTTGAGGAACATGATGCTATCCGAATTCAAAACGCGGTGAGTCAGGATTTTACAATGATGCGCAGAACGATGGCTCCACTTTTGCTGCTTCATGCTCACGAAAACCTCAAGCAAAAAGGAGAAGTAAAATTCTTTGAAATTGCCAAAGTGCATCACAAGCAAGATGGAGTTATGTCAGAAAATAAGAAATTTGCTGGAGTAATGACTCATAGTGATGTTGCCACAGTGAGAGCTTTGATGGATGGACTTCTTGCACAACTAGGAGTGACTGCCAAGGTGTTACAAGGTGGAAATCTTCCATTCCTTCACCCAAATAGTTCCTGAGAATATGCCAATGAAAATACGATTCTTGGAAGTTTTGGCTCACTTCATCCAAAGGTACTGCAAAATTTTGAGCTTCCCGCTACTACTTGGTACTTTGAGCTAGATATACCAGCGGTAATTGCCGCCATATCGGAACATTCAAAATATATTGAACCGAATAAGTACCCAAGTATTTCTCGTGAACTCAATTTTCTTTTGAATAAAACTGCGAGTACTGGAGAAATTGCCGATCTCATTGCAGCGGTTGACCCTCGTATTCATAGCCTTGCTGTGGTTGACGTCTACGAGCACGAAAAAATCGGAGCTGATATGAAATCCGTTACCTTCTCATTTGTGGTAGAAGACTATACCAAGACGATTACCGATGAAGCAGCACAAGAACTCCAAAATACTATTATTACTTCACTCGAACAAAAATCTATTTACCTCCGCCGATAACATGAATACAGAAATCCCAACTACGCTCCCTGTTGACTATACCAAAGTTGATATCATTGTTGAAGAAATTATTGATACTGTAGTGAGCTACATGACGGGAATTTCACGTGAAGTTATAGAAGAAGAAATCAACAAAGCCTATCATTTTGCTCGGGATGCTCATGAAGGTCAGATGCGAAATTCGGGAGATCCGTATATTATTCATCCAGCTGAGGCTGCCAAGATTATTACAACTTTACGTCCTGACTTGGTAACGATACAAAGCTGTTTTCTGCATGATGTTCCTGAGGATACTCCGGTAACAGTCGCTGAGATAGAAGATGTATTTGGACCTGATGTAGCACACATTGTCTCAGGTATGGAAAAACTTTCCAAGGTGCGATATCGTGGAGAGGAGCGAAATATCGGAAGTATGCGGAAGATGTTCATTGCCATGAGCGAGGATCTCCGACTTATCCTCGTAAAATTCGCCGACCGCATCCATAATATGCGCACGCTTGAATTTCATCCAGATCCAGAGAAACGAAAACGTATCGCCCTTGAAACCCTCAATATTTATGTTCCCATTGCGGACCGATTGGGTATTTTTGACTTCAAAGAAATCCTAGAAACCGAGTGCTTTCGAATACTTTATCCAGAGGATTTCAAACGTATTACGAGTGAACTGTCGGATATGAAGATCGAACAGGATATGTTTTTGACTAAGGCGACGGAGCTTTTGTCTATGATTTGTCCTGACAACGTAAAGATATATGAAATATCAGCTCGAATCAAATCCCCCTACAGTATTTTCAAAAAAATGAAACGGAAGGGATATGAATATGTAAGTGAAATATATGATCTTTTCGCACTCCGAATTATCACCGAATCAATAGCTAATTGTTATGAACTTTTGGGATTAGTGCACAATCAGTATGCTCCAAGTCCTAAACGTTTCAAAGACTATATCGCGCTTCCGAAACCAAACGGATATCAGTCACTTCATACCACAGTACTCGGCCTGCTTCCAGAATTTCGAAGACTTCCTACTGAGATACAGATACGAACCATGACGATGCATCGTCAAGCAGAAATGGGAGTTGCCGCACATTTTGATTACAAGGAAAAGGGGTCATCTACCATCTCTCGAGATGTATTTTGGGTACAAGAACTCAAGGCTTTGATTGACAAGATTGAAGACGGGGATTTTATGGGAGAAATGAAGACGAATGTTTTTGATGATCGAATATTTGTATTTACACCAAAAGGAGAGGTTATCAATTTGCCAAGAGATTCTACTCCCATAGATTTCGCCTATGCGGTGCATTCTCAGCTTGGAAATCATCTCGCTATTGCCAAAGTAAATAGCAAGGTTTGTCCTCTCGATGCCGTACTTCACAACGGAGATCGAGTAGAAATTGTCACTGACAAAAATCGTCGACCTTCGGTGACTTGGCTTTCTTTTGTAAAAACTTCAAGAGCCAAAGAGGTGATACGATCCGAAATCAATCGAGAACAGCGTGAAATCCTTATCATTAAGGGTCGAATGATGCTTTCCGAATATTTGGAAAAACACTATGGAAAGGGTCTCGATAAGGACATGTCTATCCTCAAACACGTGGATGATCGAGTGCTTGATACCAAGGGGAAAGAAGAGATTTTACTTCAAGTAGGAAATCTTTCACGCAAGCCGAGTGTTTTGGTGCGATCTATTATGGACGCACTCTCGCCACAGCACCAAAAGGAATATTTTCCGGTTATCAAAAAGCTTGAACTTGTTGAAACTGAGTCTAAACCAATTGTCGCGGAACCATCCAGTGAAGATTTGATTATCTGAGGACAAAAGAATATTCCTCACAGGTTTGCAGAGTGCTGTAAGCCACAACATGGAGATCGTGTGGTTGGATATGCGACTCGTTTTGGAGTCAATATCCACAAGGTGAGTTGTACTATGATTAAGAAGGGGAGTCTGGACCGACTTATTCCAACGAACTGGTCAAACATTCCGCAACAGAGTACCAAGATGCGACTTGAGATTTTGGTAGACAACCGTATTGGGGTACTCCGAAAGATTTCAGATATTTTTTATATGATGCTCATCAATATTGAAGAAATATCTCAAAAAACCGAAGGTGAAAATGGAGCTTTAGCCCGACTTTATCTCGTGGTTTCCGTTGATGAAGAAGATTATTATCTCTATGAGCGACTGGTGGAACGAATGAAGTTAGGAATCCCCGAGTTCAAAGAAGCTCAACTCGTAGAAATTATTTAACTACGCTTTGAGTCAATAAAATTTGAGACTATTTTCAAATACTTGGCGTTCAATCTCTTGAGGTGACTCATCGCGAATTTTGATGAGAAAATCAAGGGTGTGCTTGGTATATGCGGGTTCGTTTACCCTACCTCGAACGGCTTGAGGTGCCAGAAATGGGGCATCAGTTTCTACCAAAATACGATTAAGTGGGATATTTTTGGCTGCCTCTTGGATTTCAAATGATTTTGGATAGGTGAGTATCCCACTAAAACTAAAATAGATGGTATCGGAGTATTCCATCAGCTCTCTCGCAAAATCAATATCTTCACTAAAACAGTGAATCACGGCATGCTGAATATTGAATTTTTTGATAGCCTCTATAGTTTCGGTTCGTGCATTTCTCGAATGAATTACGAGTGGGAGTCAAAAATCAACTGCCATTTTGGCGAGTTGTTCAAACCAGTAGTACTGCAAAGCAAGTTCCTCTGACCGAAGCGTCGGATCTTCACTCAAATGATACTGATCCAGTCCTGTTTCTCCGATAGCTACCACTCGGTCTCTGTGCTCGGTCACGAGCTTTCGAAGTCACTGATCTATGTCGTCATGGGATGGTAGTGTGGTAAAGTTAGAGTCGGATTCGCCCAAGGTAATCATCTTGCCTCCAGCTCGATCTTTGGAAAGTGCTGGATTTTGTGCGTCTACGGGGTGATATCCAACGGTAGCATACCAGTTTGGATATTTTCGAGCGAGTTCAATGGCAGCAAGAGAACTCGAAATATCGCATCAAATCTGCACCGTATGGGTGACATTTGATGCCAACATAGCGTTATGAATTTCGTCTATTTGTACGGCAAGTTTTTCAAAATAACAATGAGAATGTGTATCAAAAATCATGGGAATTATCAGTATTATAGATATAGTATACCAATAACTGGTTCTTATACGAGATAATTTTCCCAATTCTTCCATGCGACTCAAGACTTCCAAAGAAAACACCGAAATTATACGAGCCGTTCAACATATCTATGATGGAGTGATTATTGAGCTTGACTACGAAACTCCATTTCAACTCCTCTGCGCAGTGATTTTGTCAGCACAGGCAACGGACAAGTGAGTCAATCGAACTACTCCTCCACTTTTTGAACGGGTAAAGTATCCGGAAGATATGAAACGAATATCCTTGGATGAGGTCACGGAACTCGTGAAACGAATTAATTACTTTAGAAATAAAGCTAAATTTATCCATCAAACTGGGATAATTTTAGCGGAAAAATTTTGAGGTATTATTCCGAATGACTTGAAACTCATTCAAACACTTCCGGGCGTTGGTATCAAGACGGCAAAAGTAGTATTATCAGTACTTTATGATCAACCGTTTGTCGGAGTGGATACACATATACATCGTGTTTGCAATCGTATAGGAATAGTGAAGACTCCAACACCAGAAAAAACCGACAAAGCTATCGAAAAACGATTAACTTTGGAACAACGAAAGAACATGCATCATCCGTTCGTACTCTTTGGTCGATATCAGTGCTTGGCGAGGAATCCGAAGTGTAGAAGTTGTGTGTTGAAAGAGTGGTGTAATTTTTACGCAAACACCAGTATGTGAGTCACCTCTACCCCAAAAACTCCTCTACAATAGCCCTCTCAAAAAGTGCTACGTCCGTTGTTGTAATTTTTGGCGGCACAATTTCGTGCACTGCTTTATTTCGCAATTTATGATACTTCCAAAAAAGCTCAATATTCTTGAGCTTTTTCTTCTTTTGGAGCATTTCTCCGAGCGTACCTTCATTTCCAAGTTCTCGAAGAATATGTTCGAGAACCGTATCACAGCTAATGAGTGCCGCATGGAGTTCTTTGCTAGTAGCATTATTAAGAACTGACCGAAAATAAGCCTTCTTGGAAGTGGAGAGTTTTTTAGGAAGATTACTAAAAAGACTATACACAATGAGAAGTCAAAGTATAATCAGGATTATATACGCAATATTTGCTGAACTCATAGTTATACTTTATGAATTTTTTTGCACATGCCAAACCTATTATTTTTCTAGTAATAGCTTCACGAGTGAAATTAAAGTGGATTATAGCATACCTTGCTATATCTTCCAGCTTTTTTTCATGATTCTACGCACACCCACTGGATATATCGAGTAGCACCTTTACCATTCAATGATCTACCATAGAAGCCATTACTTATTTTCATCCGAGTCAAGTTGAGGCGATCATTGGAT
>JAQTZK010000038.1 GCA_028687815.1 Candidatus Altimarinota bacterium
ATGCAGCCGATTATGAACCTTTCCGAAACTATCGAAAACGCCTAGGAAAGTCCTATAAAATGCGAACTTCGTGTTCTAATCTTCGTGTCCTCGCTCTCCGTACGGTGGTACGGTTCGCTGCGGTACTTGATTATCACAAGAATTTCATCATTTTATAGGACTTTTTTGGGGAGATGGGGATGATGGATGGTTGATAGGGGAAGTTTTGAGATGAATCTATTTACTATTGAGAGGGGATTATTTATAGATAAAGGTAGAGAGGGGAATCTATAAAGTAGGAAATTATCAGATTTGTAATTCTCTAAAGAGAGATGATTGTGATGAACCTACAAAAAAACGGCAATATTGCCGTTTTTTTATGTTCTATTTCTCCGTCTTATCAAATAGATTACACTTTTACTCCAGGAAATTCGATAGGAAATTGCTCAGCGGCCTTATTTTGTTCAGCTACTTGACCTTCCATTTCTTTGGCTTTTCTGGCAGCTAACTCTTTTTTTTCTGTTAGTTCAATCATTTTTTGCATCGATTCAGCAAATCGGAGTTGTTCTTTTTCTGCGATTTTACGTTCTCTGGCTTGCTGTTCTTTATTAGCAGCATCTTTGCTTGCAGGAGTACCATTGATGATTCCATTTGCTTCACTCGCTACACGACCAAGATCTACAGCAAATTGTTTCTGCGCTTGAAAAAGTTCTTCTTGAAGATCTTTCGCTTTTTCTGGTTGATTTGCATATTTTTCAAGAATTCCTTGCACTTTAGCATCGAAGCCGTTTGGACCTTCTACGAGTCCCTTATATTTTGCAGTAATTCCATCTTTGGCAGCTTGATCAATCGTATTGTCTTGCCAGCTTGGAGCATTTTGTAGCTCATTGTAGCTATCGCTAGCACTTTGAATACTGGCAAAAGCCATAGTATCACCTGCTCTATCTGGATCTGAATTCTTGAGGAATTTTCGAGATACATTATCTGCTTCTTGTTGTTGTTTCTCCTCGGGAGTTTCTCCAGACTTGAGGCTTTTTTGTTCTTCTTTGACATTGTCAGATTTATCGAACATCGTTTCTTTTCTTGAAGTTTCAGACATAAAAAAATGGGTTACTTACTCATAGTTTCCCATATTTTCCATAAAAATTCAAGTTTCTAGATACAAATAACAAATTCCCCCTTCTTTTCGTAAGAAATATTTCCTGAGTTGATTTCTCCGAGGGTTCCTCGAATAAATTCTTCAAATTTTTTGGTAAGTTCTCGCCCTACTACGACGGGGTGTTCTGGTCCAAAAATAGCTTCGAGATCGGATAAAGTTCTTTCAATTCGATGTACGGATTCGTAGATAATGACGGTATGTTCTTTGTCTTTGAGATTTTCTAGTAAGGTTTTACGACCTTTTTTGACTGGTAAAAATCCAAGGTAGGTGAAGTGGTGAGTGGGAAGTCCAGAACAAACGATGGCTGAGAGGAGTGCGGATGCTCCTGGAATAGGGGTAATTTTGATATTAGCTTCAGCTGCTTGGTGTACGAGGCTATATGCGGGGTCAGATATCCCCGGAGTTCCCGCATCGCTTACCAGCGCGATATTTTGTCCTGCGAGTAACAACTCCACGATGTAGTTCTGTCGATCATTGCTGGAATACGAATGATAGGAGAGAAGTTTTTTTGGAGCGATTTCGTAGTGCTTAAGGAGCATTCCGGTGGTTCGAGTGTCTTCACAAGCGATAATATCCGCTTCTCGAAAAATACGTAGGGCTCGGACCGTGATATCTTCGAGATTTCCAATCGGTGTGGCCACAATAAAAAGCTCTCCGATTTCACCAGAGGCTTTGGGGACTATAGCTTGCTTTTTAGAGTCCGAGTTTGTCGCGGATGACGTTCACTTCATAGTAGAGATTTTGATCTTTTTTGAGAATAGATTCGAGCTTTCGGCAAGAATAGAGTACGGCCGAGTGATTTCGCCCAGAGAAAATATTTCCAATTCGCTCGTAGGTGTAGTTCATCTTATTTTTCAAGAGGTACATAGCTACTTGTCGCGGAATCATATATTCTTTTTGTCGTTCATCTCCGAGTATATTTTTTTTGTCGACACCAAAGTGATCGCTTACCGCACTTACGAGTTCATCGTAGGAAGTGGTACTATTTCGCTTGCTTTTCGTGAGCGTAACCCCGTTAGTGAGTCCGAGTCGATTCATTCGAGCGGATACATTTTCCAAAGTTGGAGGTGTTTCGTGAAGTTCGTACTCAGCAATAATTTGATTGAGAATACCTTCAAGTTCACGAACATTAGAGTGGGCATTGTAAGCAATGTACTCCGCTACTTCTTGAGTCAGGATAAATTCTCGGTTTCGAGATTTTTCTTGAAGAATGGCGAGACGGGTTTCAAAATCTGGAACTCCAATATCTACGATAATTCCCCATTCAAAACGACTCTTGAGTCGAGGTTCGAGCTCAGTCAGCTCACGAGGGGATCGATCTCCTGATAGGATAATCTGTCGACCAGACTCGTACATAATGTTGAAGATGTTGTAGAGCATCTCCTGAGTTTGTGTCTTGTTCGCAAGAAACTGTACGTCGTCTATGATGAGTACATCAATACTGCTGTATTTTTCTTTGAGTTTGTCTACGGTACGTTTCTTCACAGAAGTAACATAGTCAGAGAGAAATCGGTCAGCGGTGGTATAGATGATTTTTTTGTCCTTGTACCTGGATTTGATAGCATTTCCCGTTCCTTGAAGGAGGTGAGTTTTCCCGAGTCCGACATCTCCGTAGATATAGAGGGGATTGTAGGCCGAACCTGGTCGTCGAGTGACTGCCTCACAGGCTGCGAAGGCGAGTTGATTGGATGGACCTACGATAAAGTTATCGAGGCGATACTTATCGTTGATAATTCGCGCATTGATACCACCTACTTCTTCTTCAGCTACCACATCTTCTTCCTTGGTCTTTTTGGAGAGATCTTTGTATTCTTTGATACAGTCGATCACAAGAGCATTACCTGGATTTTCGATGTTTCGATCAACCTGAAGCTCAATATTGGTAGCCGAAGGCACGAATTGTTTGACTGCATCGAGAACTTCCTTGCCAAACTTATGAGTGAGATTATCTCTCATGAAAGCAGAGACTACACCTAAAACTACCACTCATTCCATCTCTCCGAGATACGAAATCTTTTTGAAATAGGTCAAAAAGTCTTGTTTACGGATACTTTGGGCGAGTTGCTTTACAATATTTCGAAGAACCTGATTTTCCATTTCTTTCAATAGGGGGTGAATTGGATATAGGTTTAACCGTTTATAGGTGGAAGTCAAAAATTAAAAAGGCCTTGACGATAATTTTTGAATACAATATTTGTTCAGTATACCAATACGCACTGCATTGGGAAAAGAAGAAACCATTGTCAAAAACTTGCTCGGTAGTTTTTTAACAAATATATCACAAAAAAATTCCATTTCAATAGTGGAATTTTGTACGTGATTTTTTGATTTCAAAGCTGCGCTTTTGGATATGCTTTGTGAGTTCTTTTCTAAAGTGGCGTTATCCTATGTAAAAATAGTAGGGTTGCAAAAGATTTTACATGGGAAATATATATTCTCATGGGAAGGTGCCTAGGAGTCATCGTCTTGAAATATTAGATTGACTTTATCGGGCAATGAATAGCATTTCCTTATGTTTTCCCCACTTCTCAATTTTGTCATTCGTGGCCTTACCGTCACTCGTTGGAGCAATTTTCCACGGATTGAACGACCCAACTCTCTTGATCATATCTCTTTTTCACTCCATGTTACCTATCTTTTGGTAGATATGCTCGAAGCCTCAGGGGATGTGAAGTATGACCGAATTAATATTTTCAAACGAGCCTTATTTTCCGTGCTATTTACTTCGGCCTATTCGGATATCAACTCTGACGTAAAATCTCGTCTTAAGCAGAGTCATCCACAGATATATGCTGGTCTTTGTCAGAAAATGCACGCCGGGGTTTTGTCATGGAATCTTGGACCGGTACTTTCGAAGGAATTCAAAGATTTTGTGGACCTTCTGGAATCCAATTCCGCTATTGATAAAGAGCAAACCGCACTTTCCTATGGTAAATATGTATCTGCTTACTATGAAGCGGAATTTAATAGTCGTATTTATCCTGAAGTGTACGCTGGACCACTTCAGAAAATCAAAGAAAAACTCAACGCTCCTCGATTTGAGGAATTTCGAAAACATATTGATGTTACGCAAGCTTCGGGGTCAATACAATTCCTTCTCTCGATTCGTCGACTTCAGTCTGCCTTGAGGTGGAATCGTCTCAAGCGAGCCTATCCGATTTCGGTGATGGCACACTTGTTTATAGTAGCGGTGATATCATTTATTTTGTTTCGTTCAGAAAAGCGAAGTGATGAGGAAGTGACAGAAGCCATACTCAGGTCGCTCTATCATGATGTTCCGGAGACGATCACGGGCGATATTATCACCCCAACTAAGAAGGCTACTCCTGGACTTGAAGCCGTTATTGGACATATCGAAGAAGAGTTGGTGGAAGAACACCTCCTGCACCATATTCGAGGTCAGGTATTTGAGGCTGACTATCGAAAACGCCTTCTTGATCCTTGGGGGGACTCACTTGGGAAGCTCGTGAAACAAGCAGATCATCTCTCCGCTTTTCTCGAAGCACGGATCGAAGAGCTCGACAATCCGTTTGGTGAGCAGTTCAAGAAAAGTCGAGAGGGGATTGCGAGAAATATTAGTAAAAGTGAATTTGAAATATCCAAGCAGTTGCGCGATGATTTTGAGGAGGGGATACATACCCATCTCCCTGACTCGATTATTGGTATCGGAAAAGATTTGTAAATACATTTAAAAAATCCCTTCAGCTATAGGTAGAAGGGATTTTTTTGATCTATATGCAAGTATAATACTTCACTACACCTCGATGGTTTCCATGTCTTTACAGCTAAAGATGCAAGTTTCTGTATGTTTTCGTGCCGCTTTTGCTTCCGTAAGTATGGATTCAATAAAGGTATCATCAGCATTTGGATCGTGATGCGTAAGTCCGATATGAGCTATTTTCGTAGTATTGAGTGGATCTACAATACATGCCTCTCCGAGGCGAGTTACATAGGCTCCAGTGCCATGTCCGTATCCCGCTGTACGAGTTTCATAGGTTTTGGTATTGTATTGAGCATCAGCAATAAATAAATCAGCCCCTTTGATATGATCATGGAGTGCAACAGAAATTCCGTCAGTGTTTTCGTGATCTGTTAGGAAAACAAAAACTTTCCCCGTAGTTCGTTCTTCAAAACGATAACTAATCGTATGTTCTGGGTGAGCCGTTTTTATCATTTTTACAATTAAGCATTCACCGATAGGGTACTTGCTTTCACCAACAGGAATGAGACCATTTTTGGATTCATTCCTCTGAAATTCATCTAGATCCATTTTTTTCATACCTCCTTCTGGGTGAAAAATCATGACCGTACCAGCGGGATGATCTATTTTTAGGAAACCGAAGTGTGATTTTACTTCTACAGAATCGAGGGGATGGAATGGTGGTCTCATAAGCGTTTCTAGAACCTCTTTTGGTCCTATATTTTGATCTACTGGACCTATCAAATCCATGTGTATCGACTTGATATAGGTAGGAGGTGCCAAAAGTAACCCTTGTGTATGATCATGATGATAGTGAGTAAAGAGGGTAACGATTTTTGAGATACCTCCTTCACGTAATACGTCCATACACATCGGATAGTATCCTGTACCAGCATCTACTGCAAGGGCTGTTCCTTCTTGTAAGCAGTTGGAATGAATTCTTAAACAGGTGGTGTTACCTCCATGAATCATGCGATTCCGGTTGCAGATGGCGAGTGATCCTGCCGTTCCATAGGTAGTGACTTTCATAAGTGAGATTCGGTTATATTGATGAAAACTAGGGTACTCATTTGAGCAATAGTGTAACAGCTTTCTTTTGATACGCAAATATCACCATTTTCGTGATATCTAGACCTGCTCGACACTTTCCAAAAATTATTTATTGATAATGCTAAAAATTACTTATTCTAAAGCAGATAGAACAAATTGTATTGGTAACTTCAGACATATGAGCCACCTGATTATTATGTCAAATACCACCAAGAAAGAACGGTGACAGATTATTTCGTCTATTGGAGCGCGTGCAGTATTGGGGCGAGTGGTACGTGCTTATGATAATCTTTTTGGTTCATTTACGCCGCATCGAAGCATGCTTCGATTGGAACATTTCAATACCAAAGTATTCTCCTGAGATTACAAAAAAATGGTTCGACGTATTCTACTGGAAGATGATCCACAGTATTTTTATAAAGATCCAGAACAGGTGCAATTTGTCTTTGAGAATCGTCAGGATGAGTGGAATAGTGGTACACTATTGGAGCCTTGGTTTACTACGACCAATAAACCAAGTCCTCATCATATTATTCCAACGAGTCGAGGGGGGAATGATAATTGGAAAAACAAGCGTTTTATGGATCGAATACCACATAATCATTTTCATACCGTATTCCAAAATCTCACTCCCGTTGAGCAGTTCATTGTGATGATGATTATTCATAAGCGAATCCTGAATCCTGAATTTGTAAATGACATGAGATTACTTCACAAACAAATAGGGGAGCCAGATTGTTATAAAGATGGAACTATTGATAAAAAGAGGATAAAGTAGGGGAAACTAATTAAATTTACTCAATTAAAAATTAAATCTTTTTAAGAAAATTTTTAGTTTAACTTATATTTAATCCTATAATCAAAATTGAAGAGCAACCAAAAACAATAGGTATGACCTACGTTTCCTAAATTTTATAAAATGAATCTATTTCTCCAAAAGTTACATTATTACATGAAATTCAAATATATTATTCGATTTCTTGCGACTCTATTTGTCGTCCTATCGATTGTATTTTTCCATGAAGAATTTGTTGATCAATTCCAGTGTTATCTCACGGGCAAAGCGAGTGTTATATCGGGAGAATGGCATATTGTCCTACTAAATATCGTGCTTTTTGTTCTTCTTCTCTTGCCGTTGTCTTTTCGGAGAAAGGCACAATGGGGAGAATATGGTATGGTTGCAGGATTTTTTGTATCGCTTTTTATCGAAATGTACGGGTTTCCTTTGACCATTTATTTTGTCTCCAAGTATACGACTCCGGTAGTGAAATGTGCGGAAATGGTTTTTGGATTTGAATGGCTCGGGGTATCGTTTGGTATGGAAGTAGCCATGATTTATGCTTCTATTTTGATTGCCATCGGTACGCTTCTTATCATTGTAGGATGGGCAACCCTCTATCGAAATAGCAAAAAAGAAACCTTCGTCATCTCAGGAATTTATAAGTATTCCCGTCATCCACAGTATCTCGGATTTATTCTTATTGTTTTTGGATGGATGCTGGACTGGCCGACCATTATTACTTTGGTTTTTGCTCCGGTGCTTATATATAAGTATGTTCGGGTCTGCTGGATTGAAGAGCAAGAAATTTTGAAAGAAAATCCTGGATATCGGAAATATATGGATGAGGTGCCGATGTTTATTTAAAAAAGTGGTATTTCTTTCGTTAAATAGGTTTGAGCTGTTAATAGTATCTCATGTATCATAATAGCTTCGATGAGTCACTACAAACTTTTTATCAAATAATTATGTACCGAGAAATTAACACCAAAGAGCTCGAAGAGTTGGTACATGCACATGCGGATATAGAACTCATTGATGTTCGAGAAAAAATAGAGTGGGATCAAATTCGAATTCCTAGCGCAAAACTTCTACCACTTTCTTCTATTCAATTTCGTATTTCTGAAATCGATTTCTCGAAACCGGTCTACTTATTTTGTCGTACGGGTGGTAGAAGTGGACAGGTCTGCGGTTGGCTCGAATCACAGGGAATGGATGTTATAAACGTTGCGGGAAGTATCAGACAACTCTACCAAGAACAGTCTGATATTATCGAAATCACCGATGCTTTTGTACCATCGTATATGTCTTAATTTACCCAGTATTTTACGTTGATTTTTACGGGTGATACGCTTTTGATTCGCAAAACGGGTCGTACAGACTTTCAACAAGGATCAGGAGAAAAGCTGTTTCATTCGATTAAGCAATATATCTATATGCTTCCTGATAGTACCAAAGTATATCCAGGACATGACTATACTAGGCAGATGATGTCAACGGTAGGTGGGGAGAAGCGGTACAATCTCTGGGTGAGAGCGGATACTACGCTTGAGGAGCTAGAAGAAGTTCTAGGAGCGATGAAGTTGGACTATCCGAAGTAGATAGGGGTGGCGTTGCCGGCGGATATGAAGTTGGGGTGGTGGGAGGGTAGGAGGAAGTGGTTACATATTACTTGCATTTTTTTGTTATTACTTGCACTTTTTTCAAGTTGGGAGATACTATATCTTGTTTTATCCTAGGAGGGATATATAAAATATTACTTGCATTCTCATACTCAGTTATATGAAGTATACCAAGAATACCATCGCGATACTTAATTTTATTAAAGACCAAAAAAAATTAAGTTACACGCAAATTCATGAGCATTTCTCTCACATGAATGAGTCAACTTTAGTGCGGAATTTACAAAAACTTACCACTGAATGAGAGATAAAAAAAATAAAAACTGGCAAAAATACGTCATATACTTTTGATCCTTTTTTTAATAAAGCAGCCTATTTTGATATTCCATTTTTTGAGCGCCCAAAAAAGCAGTATAATTTTGAATTTCTGGCGAATTATATCCCGAACACCAGTAGTTTTTTGTGAGAAAAGTACACACGAATTAAAGAACAATATGTTGATAAAAACATACTCTCAACATTTGATTACCAAGAGAATATTCGTGCCATCGAGAATCTCATGATTGATCTGAGTTTTTCTTCCTCAAAAATGGAATGAAATACCTATAGCTACCTCGATACAGAGATTTTGATTAAATATAACAGCAGCGCTGAAGGGAAGAGTCAATTTGAGACACAAATGATCCTCAACCATAAAAATGCTATCAAATATATCATAGAAAATAGAAAAAATATTCAGTATTCAAAAATAGAATTTCAAAATATTCATACACTTCTGGCTCAATGACTTCTCACCGAAAATAATCTCTGAAAAATTCGAAATACAGAAGTGAAAATCGGAGGTTCTCCCTATATCCCTTTGGACTCAGCTTTTCAGCTTGAAGAACAATTCATGATTTTTTTAGAAAAACTCAATCAGATACGTAACCCATTTGAACAGTCTCTCTTTATACTGGTATTTATCCCGTATTTTCAGATGTTTATTGATATCAATAAACGAGTTTCACGAATCTGTACGAATATTCCTCTCATAAAAAATGGATTTGTACCATTTAGTTTTCTTCAAATCAATGACAAGGACTATATTACTGCCATTCTCTCTATTTATGAACTCAATGATACGAGTCTCATGCGAGATGTA
>JAQTZK010000039.1 GCA_028687815.1 Candidatus Altimarinota bacterium
AAATTCCTCTCATCGTCGTTACAGCAGGGTCCCAAACTTTGCAAACTCAGAAGATAAAACTCCTCGGATTTGACTTCGATGAAGTATATATTACCAATCCACTCCTCGGAAAGGCTTCCTCCATACAGAAAATTTTGGAGAAATATCCTCATCAACAGATTATCTATACGGATGATAAAGTATCCGAACTTCAAAAAATCTCGGAAGCACTCCCATTGCCTACTGATCGTCTCCAACTCTATTGTATTTCCCACGGAGATCGACCCCCCGAAACACCCCATACTTTCCAAACTATCTCTTCAATAACAGATACTTACAAAACCTCTAAAACATGATGAAATTCGCGAGAAAATCAAGTACCGCAGTGAAATGTAGCTAACGCTACAGAGAACAAGGAAGCGCAGATTTGAACGCGAAGTTCGCATGTTTTAGAGGTCTCGAAAGGGAAGCTTGGGTTTTTTGACTCGGGCATTGGTGGTCTTACGGTAATGAAAGAATTCCAAAAACTCTATCCTGACTTGGATACGGAATACTTTTGAGATTCGAAAAATTGCCCGTACGGTGATCGGAATCCCGAAGAAATACTCAAGCTCGTAACCGAGTGAGTGAATGAACTCGTTATGGCAGGGTGTACTATTGTCATTCTTGCTTGTAATACCGCTGTAGCTCATGCTGTACGACACCTGCAGCAAGAAACTTACCCCCTCGGAAGTCATGTAAAAATTCTTGGAGTGACGCTCCCTGGGGCAGAACAGGTAGTAGAACTTGGTCTTCGTCATGTTGGTGTACTGGCAACCCAAGCAACCGTTAACAATCGAGCCTATCAAGATCGAGTACATGTTCTCGATCCTACCATCGTGGTGCAAGAAATCGCAATTCCTTGACTCGTCAATCTTATTGAAGCGGAAAAGAAAGATGTATGAGCTATCGAAATACTTCTTCAAAAGGCTATTGTTCAATTTGATAGTCAGATAGAAGCTCTCGTGCTTGGTTGTACCCACTACCCCTTGGTGGCTGATGAAATTCAAGCGATCTGGGAAGCTACCCATGGGAAAAAAATCCTCCTCATCGATCCATGATTTGAGGCAGCAGTACGTTTTGGGGACTACTTAAATCGACATCCCGAATTTGAACTTTCCAGGTGATGAACCAATCGAATTCACATCACCAAATAAGCTACACGAGCGTATCGATATAATTCAACATTTTTTGATAGTATGGATTATTGGAATCACAACGTTTCATGGAAGGAAATTTATCATGAAATTTTATCTCTTTCATCTTGGTAGTAAACAAGAGCGTCTGCCCATCTTGTGAGACATAGGGTAACAAAAAATCATCTTGGATCATTTCTTTCATCAGTTCGTTCAGAGAGTTGAGTCCAAGATTTGGTAGCTCAAGTGGTTGGATGCGCTTATTAAGAAGCGAAATACATTCTCTTGGAGTGCAGAATTTTGATCAACGAATGAGGGCTTCTATGGCACTTCTTGGTTTATATTTTTTATCATCCTCTTTTTTCCATTTTAACGACGAGTCACTAATAATCTGAAATTCAGTTCCCAGTGGCTCTTTCCCAAATTTCATAAATCCACTCACACTGGTATTTTCAAACTTTCCATTAGTAGAACTTCCTCTTTTTGTAGAAATATGTACTGGATTTTTTCCTTTTTCACGAACCATTCGTTCCACATCAGAAATATTATCCTTCAGTCCCCCTTTATCCTTGAGAATATATCAAAAATTAGGCATGAGCGCAGCCACCTTACTTACTATATCTATTTTTTCATGCGTAGGAGTATCATCCGGATAGACAATAGAAATACCTACAATATCGCGAATGGCATCCACATTGGTATATTCTTCCGATTCCCACTGTTTCTGTAAAATACTCATGACCGTTTTTACCCTCCAAGAAATTCTATACTCACGGTTATTATACATAAATGTTGATTCATGAATAATAGTCCCATCTCGAGAAAAGTGTTTAATTTCACCAATATACATTTTGACAGCTTTCAGTATATCAGGCAGTTTTTCAATTACCTGTTCTGCCATATTGCTCAGCTCTTGGATATATCCAAGACCCGCCCAGGCATGTATAGCTTGAATAATACGAAAAGCATTTTCTCGTTCTTCTCCTCGAGGAGAGCCTACCATTTTTTCAAGTTGCTTAATGAGTTGTCACGAATTTTGGCAGTATCGAATTGGTATAAAGATACCAAAAATAGATTCGAGATGTCGAAGAATTTCTGGAAATACTTTTTCAAAATAGGTGTCGATATTTTTATAGTTGCAGCCTTCAATATTTTGAATAAATCCATTGCAGACGAGTTTTCTAATAAAATATTCTCGATTAGATTTTTCAATATGTGCAAAAGCATAACCACCCGAATCCAGAATAGAGGGCTGGGTTGATGCATATCTCAGAAGTTCTTGATTTTTTGAAATCACATTAGGAAGTGCTCTACGTAGACGTTCTCCCATATTATCAGCTCTTCACCGTACCAAAAAAGTAGTATAGATTTCTTCAACCGCCTCATCTTGAAGATACCAACCTTGTTCACTATCGTTTTTTCGATATTTACTTAGTTTTCTGATGAGATCAAACCAACGAATCGGATGATTGGTAAAGAAATCGCGAATTGATCGATCATTGTGACCTGGAAAATATTTGAGAAGAAGCATCCCCATTTCATCACGTGAGGTAATGGAGGTGGTCTCATTTACGGTATTTTTCACCGAATCAACCAGAGCCATTACAGGTTCTGGTTTTCTCAGAGCATCTATGCGCGAGGTACTAGTAAGTTCTTCCATTTTATATGTAAAATATTTTGAAATGATTTCTTGGGTAAGACGACTCAAAGTAGCTTTATTTAGTCTTGCTGAGAGGCAAAAATTGTTTACTATTACGAGTGTCACATTCAGTATACTACAAAAGTACTATTTTTTGCAAAAATGCCAAACTCAATACGGTCCAATATAGTCATCTATGGAAAAGGAAAGGTAGGGAATGCTGTGAATCAACTAGCTCAAAGTCTCTGACTTACTTGTAAAATGACCGATGATCAAGATGCAGATTTTGATATAAAAACAGCTCAACTATTGATTCCATCTCCTGGTATTCCTCCAAGAAATCGAGCGTTTTCGGGTAATAACACGATTTCTGAGCTCGATTTTGCATTTAGGTATCTCCCAGAAGGTTTCAAAATCATCACTATCACCGGGACCGATGGTAAATCTACAACTTCTTGGATTACCTACGAACTCCTTCGGCAAGAATTTGGAGAAGAGCAGGTGTTTTTATCTGGAAATTTTGAGATTCCCTTCTCAGAAACAGTTAGAATGATTCGAGAAAGATGACTCAAAAGAGGATATATTGTCATCGAGGTATCTAGTTTTATGGCCCATGGAATTGGTGATCATCTGCCACTTCTTGACTGATTACCAGAGTGACATCGTACGTGAGCCTTTTTTGCTGACTATACCATTTTTACCAATCTAGAAACAGATCATGTGGATTGGCATGGAAGCGTGGAAGCATATTTTTGAGCCAAAATGAATCTCGTTGCTCATACCAAAAAACGGGTTATAGCCCAAGAAAGTCTCCAGATAAAGAGTGAAAAGTATCAGTTACCCTTTCCCAAAATCACTCGTTGGTATGGAGAAAATCAAACTTTGAAAGATTCAACCGATGGGGAAAATATTCGCCTATCTGGACGAAAAAAATACCAACTTTCTCAAACCAAACTCACGGGTACCTTCAATGCCATGAATTTACTAGCTGCCACCTGTGTTACTAATGAACTGAAAATTTGTTCCAAACGGATAGCCACTTATCTTCCTACTATTGCTGGACTTCCACATCGACTCGAATTCGTAGCTATCAAAAATGGGGTCACCTATATTGATGATTCCAAATCAACTTCTGCACAAAGCCTGAAAGTCGCCCTGCAATCCTATGTTGGTAAAAAAGTCGTACTCATCGCTGGTGGATCAGATAAATGAGATTCATTTGATCATCTTGCTCCACTATTTACCACAGTAGTTAAAGAAGTAATTTGTATAGGAGCTACTCGAGAATTATTCGTAGAAGTAGCTAAAAAATCGGGGATTTCGTATAGTTATGCAGATTCTATGAAAGATGCGGTTGCAAAGGCTTGTCAAATCGCTACTCTAGAGGAAGTGGTACTCTTGTCCCCAGGATGCGCCAGTTTCTGAATGTTTCAAAATTACTTGGACCGCGCTCACCAATTTATTGCAGCTGTACAATCTATTCCCGAATCACATGACAAAATTCGATCACTTTCTCACTAAACTCGGACGATCCGAGCCACTTTCCTATGAAGAGGAGTATGCCTTACTCGAAGCGGTTGCTTGAGGCGACATGATTGCGAGACAACGTATAGCAGAAAGTCGTCTTAAACAGGTAGCTTCTATTGTTTGGGAAGCAGGTGCCATCTCCGATCATATTCTTACTGCCAATGCTGGACTCCTTCGGGCTATCGATATGTTCGTCAAAAATCCCACCAAATGGAAGGATTTTGACACCTGCGCTGAAGAATTTATAAAAAAAGAAATCGAGGACTAATATGCCACATCTCCACCTTATCGGAGCTGGCGGAATCGGAGTTTCTGCCATCGGAAGATACTACAAACATCTTGGATGGACGGTTTCTGGTTCTGATTCCAGCGAAAGTGAAATCACTCGTGACTTGGTTCGTGAGGGTTTTGACATTCATATCGGTCATCGAGCCGAAAATCTTCCCGAAAATACGGAACTACTGGTTCATACGGAGGGTATTTTTATTGCGGAAGCTGGAATCGCTCATGGGGGCGCCTCAAGACTCAATGTGGAGCTCGCGCTCGCTCAATCTCGGGGTATCAAAATCAGATCCTATCCTCAAGCACTCGGAGATATCACCAATAGTACTCATCAAGTAGCGGTAGCAGGTAGTCATGGAAAATCCTCGACAACGTCACTTCTTGGGGTCATGCTTGCGAATTCTTCTATTGGTGGTTCTACGATTGTTGGTACCAAACTTCAGCAATTTTGAGGCAAGAATCTTTGGATTGATGAACGAAGTGATTGGTTTGCGATTGAGGCTTGCGAGTACAAACGACACTTTTTGGAATATACGCCTTTTATTACGGTAATTACCAATATCGATGTCGATCATCTGGACTATTACAAGGATGAGGCGGACTATCTAACAGCCTTTGTTTCGTTGGTACAACAAACAAAATATGCTGTAGTACTTAGTGCTCTTGATGCAGGATGTGTAAAACTCTTTGATCAGCTACCAGCATCTGAAAAACAACGCCTGAAGTGGCATTGGGTAACTATGGATGAATACACGGAAGTATCTACTGGGATATCTACTTCCATTCCTCATCTTCATCTCAAAGTACCCGGAGAGCACCTTCGTCTCGACGCCAATCTCGCTTATACGGTTGGAGCCCTGGTTGGCATGGCACATGAAGAGAGAATCCGTGGTCTTGAAGCCTACGGAGGATCATGGAGAAGAAGCGAAATTGTCGGAACTACCATTCATGGTAATCTCGTCATGTCTGATTATGGACACCATCCTTCGGAACTCAAGCCTACCTTTGCGGCCATTAAGCAACAATATCCAGATCGAGAATTGGTCGTTATCTTTCAGCCACATCAAGCCGCTCGAACTCGGGCTTTACTTGCAGATTTTGCCATCAGTTTTGTGGATGTAGATCAGGTAATTATCCCAAATATTTATTTGAGTCGAGATACTGAAGCGGATATTGCCTACATGACCGTTGATCGTTTGGTGAATGCGATACTTCCCCATCAAAAAAACGTGCGAAATGCCGGTGACATATCGCACGCTATCGAAATAGTGTTACAGCTAGATGCTATGAATCACGAGAAGTATGTTTTTCTCATTCAGGGAGCGGGAAGTGTAGACGAAATTCGATATGCTATTCCTGTAAAACCTTAGTTTGCTGGAGTTGGCGTTGGAGCTGGAGCAGTAGTACCACTTGCAGTTCCCCCCTGAGGCTTCCCTCGATGTCCACGCTCTTCTCCTCGTTGTTTTCCCCACTCAGAGTTACCGGGCATAGTGCTTCCCGATCCACCCATCATACCACCTCGGGGACCACGGAATTCTGATTTACCATCCTTATCTTTTTCACGTCCCCCCATCATTCCTCGCCCCTCCTTTGAGAGAGAACCAGAACCATTCATCATAGTTCCTTTCATGTCCCCAAGGGTGGTTTTGATAAGTTCCATTTTAGCAATCTCATCCTCGGTTGGAAGGACTATTCCTTTTGAACGGAGAAAATCTCGTTCTTGCTTTTTGAAGCTCTGTCGAAGGGCTTCGTAACTCGCTTTGTCAGCTTCAGAAAGACTTTTTTCAGCATCATGCATGGTCTGCATCTTGGTCTGGAAAGCCTTTGCCTCTTCTGGAGTAGGAACCGTAATTCCCTTATCTTGAAGCGCTTTAATAACGGTAGCATTCGTAAAAGGACTTTTTTGAGACATAAGCTTGGAGGTCATTCCCATAGAGTTTGCCGCAAAAACGGAAGTGGTTGCCAAAGCTCCTACAAGAAGTACTGAAGCAATGATTGATTTGGTATGTTTCATAAAATGAATTATTAAATAGATTTCTGCATGCGGGGATAGAATAGTTTATCGAGGTTAAGAATGAGTTAATGATCAGAGCTATATAAAATAAGAGACAGCATGTGTCTCTTATTTTATATGAAAAAATCTCTATTTTAAGCCGTGTACTACATTAAGTAATATACCATTTCTTGTAGAATATCATGGCTTTTCTTTTCCATACTTCGGAGTCCAAATTTGAAAATCTAATACTAATTCATAAAAATGAAATCCTGGAACCTGCATCTGATCCGCAAATAATTTCATATTGATAAACTGAGTGAGTTTACGACTATCTCTCAAACTGGTAAGTAATGATTTTAGATTTTCACCCATTTGATCAGATACTGCGATCGAGAGTTGATAATAAACATTACCCTTATGGTTTTGACCACCGTGAATTTTGTTCTTATAAAACTCGATATCCTCTCACTTCTGAAAAGTAAAATTAAGTGAAATATACTCTTTCAAGGCAGATTGAAGCATATTTTCAAGTCATTTTTTCCCTAAAGGCACCAATCACATATTTTCAAAAGAGGCGGTCATATCTCTCTGAAATATTTCAATTTGATCGCTCGTATAGTGGACAGAGTCGTCTATCAAAGGCATCAAATCCGCTGATTGTGTAATAATATCATCTTCTGAAAGTTCTCAGGAAGGTTGATCATTGAGTAATACATCCACGGCTTCTGGAACAAAATTAGTCAATCGAATTGCTTCGCCGATCCCAATTTCCTGAGACTGAGAAGTTTCGATTAATAGTAGACGGAAAATTTCATAAGTCATCAATGATACACTGAAGTTTGGTATATTAAAACCATTTATCCCCGCCTGATGCATGATAACATCAGTATGAAATGTAATGATTTTTTGAAAATCAATCCACGCTTGATTGATAGTCCACTTATTTTTGAGGTAAAATGCGAATCGGGATTTGAAGTGAGGAACATCACTAAGTATATCATCTGGTTGATATTTGAGATAGGTTTGCCAACTAGAAAAAAGCAAAAGTCCCACTTTGGATAAGGTGACCATACTCCCTTGTGCACTATTTGAAGCCAATATCTGTGCCACTTCACCTTCTCCAAAATGTTTTTGGTTCACATCGACAGATGGACCATGAATGATTCTCTTGTTCATGTATCATATATAACTATCTCGAAAAATATGTCAAACTTCATGGCGATAGAGAAGTCATGAATTCTTATGAAAAAATTGCGAATTCTTGAGCGCTGGATATTGTTACGGTGCATAGAACTTCTATCCGACCCTTATTTTCATTCGTATGAAAAAAACAAATTACATGAGTTGGGAAAGTTACTTCATGTCCTTGGCTACCTTGTCAGCCTTTCGATCCAAGGATCAAAAAACTCAAACTGGAGCTTGCATTATTGGTCCAGACAATAAGGTTATTGGAATTGGTTACAATGGACTCCCGATAGGATTGGATGATTCGAATTCAAAGTTTTGGCAAGATGCGGACGATTCGGATATTGAACATTCCAAACACACCTATGTGGTACATGCGGAACGAAATGCTATTTATAATTCTTTTGGACAAACCATCAAAGGAGCTACTCTATATGCTACCCTCTTTCCCTGTGCTAACTGTGCGCAAACCATTATTCAAAGTGGCATCAGTCGAGTGGTATATAACGATATCAAAGAGGGGCATGAGTCAGAAATGCGTGCCGTAATGACCATGTTCCAATGAGCGGGAATTGTGGTGGATGCGTTCCAGCAAATGCACGTCCGTGATGCGCAAAGTGTAGCCGAACTTCAAGCACTCAAACAACAACTTTACCCATAAAAAATCAAATTCTTTATTTTTTCCCCCCGCAGTGTTTACCGATATTTTCTTCATCATCTCCCTTATTCTCGTAATTAGCGGAGTATTTATTCTTTCCAAAAAGACTCGAATCGTCTACGAACTCCTCCTAGTAATTGTAGGAATGGTGCTCGTTATTGGACTCAACGCACTTGATCCTAGTCTGAGTCAATATCTCAAACTCAATCCAGAAACCCTGCTCTTTGGATTTCTTCCATTGTTACTCATGGAAATCGCCTTTACTATGCCTTACAAAGACTTAGTAAGAAATATTCGACCTATTTGACTCCTTGCTGTTGTATCGCCAATAATTTCCACGATCTGTATTGGTTTTCTCCTCAAATATACCGCCGGTTGGATGGGATTTGATATTCCTCTCTTAATAACTTTGCTCCTCGGAGCGATCATGAGCTCAACCGATCCTGTAACGGTACTCTCGATATTTCGTAAAATGGGAGCTCCAAGAAAACTAACCCAGTTTTTTGAAGGAGAAAGCTTGTTCAATGATGGAGCTTCTTTGGCTTTGTTTTTCTTGATTCTTTCGTGGCTCGTAGGCTCCAAGGCTCACACCACACTATTTGATGAACTCGTCGTTGGGATTTTTGGAAACAGCCTCATAGTTGAGTCGGTAACTACGCTATTTAGTATGATTGTCGGAGGAGTTGGACTTGGGATTTTTTCGGGAATTCTTTTTTCCAAAATGTTACTGCGAATCCAAAAATACAGTTATCTCGCCATTCTCACAATTCTCGTATCCGCGTATGCATCGTTTGTAGTGACCGACTTGATCAATATGTCTCTCTTCCCAGCTTCATCGGTTATTGCCACAATATTTTCTACGTTTATTATTGGTAACTACGGACGATTCAAGATTGATATCGAGACCGAAGAACTTGCACATTCATTTTTTGCTTTTACGGCATTTTTATTTAACCC
>JAQTZK010000040.1 GCA_028687815.1 Candidatus Altimarinota bacterium
TGGTACCAGTTTTTGCTGCGTCAGGACGATCTTTGAGAGTAAGCGCATTATTCCAAAAAGCAGAAGGTCGAGCCGTACTATCAGTAAGGATATTACTAATAAGATATGAAGCCGCATCTGAGAATATGTATTTTCCACTCGATGGGACATATTGCATGAGTACATTGCCTTTTTTATCAACTATTTTGAGAATAGGTTCTGGATCTTTCCGCCATCCACCTTGGGCAAAAACTGAGTAAGCTTGCGCAAGTTCCAATGGCTTAATTTCCCCAGTTCCAATCGCGAGTGGCATCCCATATTTACCATCATTTCGCAGTGAATCAATACCGAGTGAACGCGCATGTTTAACAACTTCTTCTTCACCTCCTGCCACCTTAAACATCTTGATAGCTGGTATATTTCTCGAATAATCCAAAGCCGTACGGATTCTCATGCGACCAAGGAATTTTTGATCATAGTTATCTGGTTCCCATTTTCCAAATTTGGTATCTACGTCATAAATAGCAGTTTCAGGACCAACGGCATCTTTGGTCATCGCGAGTGCATAAACAATTGGCTTGAAAGATGAACCTGGTTGTCGAAAACTCGTAATAATATTCACCTGTCCTTGCTCTTCCGTATTGTAATAATCTGGGCCTCCTACCATAGATACAATTTGTCCCGTTTTGTTATCCAAACTTATGAGTCCAGCACTGGTGGCTCCATATTTATCTCGATTGATTTTTACCTGTTGTTTAACGAGGGATTCAGCTTTGTCCTGAAGTTTTGGATCAATCGTAGTATAGATTTGCAAACCACCCTGATCAAAGAAATCATCTCCATATTTTTTGATGAGATAATCTTGAACATACATCACAAAATGCGGATACTTGATGCTGGTAATATTTTTTCTAAATTCAAAATCTATTCCATCAATTACCGCTTTCTTGAATTCTTCAGGAGTAATTTTGGCATCTTCGAGCATTCGAGATGCTACAAAATCTTTTCGTCCAGTATTGTACTCCATAGCATATCCTTCTAGAGATCGATCTGTGGAAGTACGAATGGCAGTTGAGCCTGAATTGGAAGTCTTGAGTGTGGTAGTGCTGGTTTTTGCGCCAGTAGCTGTTTTTGTAGTTACTGCCGTTCCAGAAGGAATATTTGCTTCTGGAAGAGCACTTGCTTGTATCTTGATGCTATTTAAGAGAGTAAGCACATCTTTGTAGGTAAGACGAGCACAACCTGAAGTATCAATATCATATTCAATCTTGAGAAATGATTGCTCTAGTCAACAAATTTTTACATCTTCCGCATTAATTCGTTCGAAAGTAAGTTGGTTCATGATTTTCTTGAATTCTTCTACTAAAACTCGGAATTCCTTACGTCGCTCAACAGAACCAAGAGTAATTTTCTCGTCAGTTTTTTCATCTTTAAATACATAGAGATACCCCATGAGTCGATCACGATAGGTATATGGAGAATAGTAGGTAGGTCCTTTGGGGAGCGAGGCAAGAATAGTAGCCCCCAAAACTCCCACTTCACTTGCTGGCTTACCAAAGTAAGTTTTTGCTGCCTCTTCAATACCAGAAGCATTATTTCCAAATGAAATACGATTAAGATAAAGTTCGAGGATTTTTTCTTTGGAATATTCAGAATTAAGTCGGAACGAAAGATATCCCTCCTTAATTTTTCGAGGCAAAGATCGTTCATTGGTGAGAAAACTTACCTTAATAAGTTGTTGCGAAATAGTAGAAGTCCCCTGAATTCTATCAGTTTTTCCAGTAACGTAGTTGAGTACCGATCGTACCAATCCACGAATATCTACTCCCTGATTTTCAAAAAAAGTTTTATCTTCCGTTGATACTACCGCATCACGAATAGTTTGAGAAATCTGTAAAAAAGGTATGTACGTGCGTTTTCCATCAGCTCAGGCAAAAATAGAATAGAGCTCATTTCCATTTCTATCTCGGATGACTGAACTTTCTGGTAAAGCGAGTCCTTCAATTTGGTCAATAGAAGGTAAGGCTCTCAAATATACCAAATAGATGATTCCAAGAAAAATAACTCCGAGTGCGACCAGTGACAAAAATATGTAGAGGGCAAGAATTGACGGTTTGACGGTAGATTTATTCTTTTTGAGTATAGACATGAGTCGCATAGCCGTGAAACCAGCTATTTTTGGCCGTTTTTGAGTATTCATAAAATAGTATAACTAAACAGGTATAATTTACGGAAGTATCGTTTTTGCATCAGCACCGAGAATAATTTCAATTTTTGGACCAAGTAATTCTGTATACTTCATAGCACTTTCCGCTTGGATAGGAATATTCAAAAAGAGTTGAAGTGCACGAATAGTTGCAGAATTCGGAGCAACCCCCGTGCTATCCAAATCACTCCAAACATGATAAATGGTTGATGTTGGATGAGTATCTTTGGTAGAAGAGATAGAATTTTTTTCTGGAATGGTGAAACCATATTTTTTGAGTTCCATCGCCAAACTATTCGCAATGCCGGTAAAACGTGTTGAATTCACCAAAGTAATTTCTTGAGCTTCTGTGTAGAGTTCTGGATAATTATAGATGAAATTCGCGAACTTTCGGATAACCGTATATTCAGAAATTTTATTTGGAGTCGCTCCTTCAGGAAGCAAGACGGACATGCCAGCAAACTGATCTCTTGCTGGTGTATAGAGAAATCCTCCTACCTGACAAAAACTGACTGACTGAAAACAACCATCGTTGAGATTGAAACTCAGTATATTTGCATTATCTAGATTTTTTGCAAAAAGAGCGAGCTCTATGAGTTCATCAAATTGTAAATCTGTCTTTATATGACTCGTTACTGTACTATAGAGATTGGAAAGTTTGGCAGGACTCGTGAGGGCATCAATAGAAAAGAGTTTATCTTTGATGGCTTTGAGTACCAACTGCTGACGAAGAGAGCGATCAAAATCACTCGTGGAATGACGTGAACGAACATATTTGAGGGCAGTTTCCCCACTAATGGCTTGGAAGCCTTTTTTGATGCGAAATGTTTGATATCACCAATTATTATCAGGATATTCATAGTCAACCAGGTCTTCTGGGACATCAATTTCTATTCCTCCAAGAACATCTACAAATTTTTTGAATCCAGCGAAATCAATATTGAGGTACTTATCTACTGGTTCACCGGTAATTTCTGTAACTTTCTCCTCAAGTGATTTCATCGCAGCTTCAGGAGTGGAATTTTTTAGAGATCTTTGATATACCTCGTTCACCTTACCACGAACCGTGCCTCGGGCTGTAGGAATTTCGACAAAGAGATCTCGTGGAAGAGAAAGCATACTTACGGTCTGAGTCCGACGGTTGATGGAAGCAAGAATAATAGTATCCGTCAAATCCACTCCATCGTGACCAGATCCCCCAACTCCAGTGAGAAGAATATTGAATTTTTCTGGTTGAGAAGCTTGCGCCTTGAGAAAAGGGAGAGACTGAGTAACGATATTTGGAAGAGCGATATTGAGCTTGATACCAGAAACTTGTGCCAAAACTACAAAGCCGGCAAAGCCAATAAACAAACTCAAACAAGAAACCAGTACAAAAAAAACGACCGTGTTCTTTGCCTTTTTTTGGAAATACTCCTGTGTGACATCTTTTCCGCTATTTCATCCGCTTATGAGCTTCGCCCCAGCAAAGTGACTCAGCTTCTTTTTTTTAAAACTCATGTAGGTAAATTTGAGTGCGAATTATAAAAATTTTAGCTCAAAATACAATGGGAAGTTTGAAATGAAGAAAAAATAAAAAAACTACCGAATCATCCCCAAAAGCTCCCCATACAACTTCTCCAAATGATTCCCCCGCTCCCCCACTCGGGCAAGTATGCTGTCTGGAGCTTCTACGACAATTTTATTTGCGGTATTTGGATTTTTGGCAGAAATATCGTAGTCCTTGATAGAGCCAACGGGCACTATCCAAGAATTCTCAGTGATGGAACGGTTTTTTTGTAACTCGACCACCTCTTTGATTTCGGCGTAGGATATCGGCTTATTTTTGGTGAGCTTGCGGCCGAGGTTGATCTCATGATACCAAATATCCCGAGTAACACCGACACGATCAAAGAAAATAATATTTGTCTTCACTCCACTATATGGCAAAAATACTCAGGCAGGAAGCGAAATAATCGTATGAAGATTATAATTTTCGAGGATTTCTTTCTTGATGTTTTTGAATGCTTCCGAAGTATTAAATAGGACTCATTCTGGTACGACAATACCTGTCCTTCCACTCGTTTTGAGCATCTTCGCAATATGTTGGAGAAATAACATCTCCGTGGCAGTCGTTGGGAAAATAAAGTTTTGTTGGATTTGTTCTTTTTCTTTTCCACCAAAAGGAGGGTTGGCGAGGATGATATCATATCGATCTTTTTCTTGAATATCTCGAATATTGGTGGTAAGGGTATTGGTTTTGCTGATATTTGGATTGTGAACCCCGTGCAAAATCATGTTCATCACCCCAAGAATATACGCGAGTGGTGTTTTTTCATTTCCAAAGAAAGTGGAATGAGACAGAAAACTCAGCTCTTTGTCAGTAGTAATCTGCGGTCTGATATGGTGGAATGCCTCAATCAAAAATCCACAACTCCCACTCGCTGGATCATATATAGTATCGCCCACCTTAGGATCCACGATATCTACAATGAGTTTGATAATGGCACGTGGCGTATAGAATTCTCCACTATTTCCCCCATCATTCCCCATCCCCTGAAGCAAATCTTCATAAATCTTTGAGAGTTCAAATAGGTCTTCTTGCTTCTGGAAATTCATCCCATCGATAATATTTACCACTTCACGAATGGTATGACCGCTCTCGATGCGGTTATCGAGAAAATAGAATATCTCGCCAATTTTGTATTTGATAGAATGATAATCCCCGTCAACATTTCGAAATCTCTTGAAATACGGAAAAAGTTCCTTATTGATAAACTCCTTGAAGTCATCCCCTGAAAAATGTCGATTGTCCCGAGCAATCCACTCTGACCAACGATATTGGCTCTCGATGATGTAGGTATATTCTCGACCATCAAGATCTGCCGCATCTGCCTGAGACGACTCATAATCATCCAGAAATTTGAGAAAAAGTATCCAAGAAATCTGCTCCGTATAGTGCATTGCCCCAGAAATACCATCGTCTCGGCGGAGAATATCGGTGATGCGGTTGATATGTTGTTGCATGTTATTTTTTGTGTGAAAGAATAAAGCGATACATGTATTTTTTTACGAATATAGGGATTGAATTTTTTGGTAAATTGCAACTGAGGCATGTTGTTTGGCGAGCTTCAAGAGTTTTTCCCTATCGATATTTTTGGGTAAACTCTTCCAAATCTTCCCCTCTCGTAGCATTTGAATAAATGCTCGTTCTTTGGAGAGTATCTGATATTTTCAGAATATATTCTTTTCTGTGGTAATTCCGTAGAAGAAACTCTCTCGTTGCTTACGAAATATATATTTGGCATTTCCAATAATTCTTTTTCAAGAGACCTGTGTATTGTACACGGTATACCACTCAATTACCTGCGTTGAATATCCATAGCTTGCATATACCCCAAGCCCACCAAAGGCATACAATTCACCATCGAAGTACTTTGCCGCCGTTTGATAAGGATCTTGAAATTCCTGACTGAGCGTGTTGATGTAGGTATCTCATCCTCGTTTCAAGGGACGAATCACCTTTTTGCGACAGAGATCCGTGATGGTATAGCTCGGAGCAAACTTCATCAAAATCTTTTCCAACAACTCTTTTGGAATGAATACATTTCGGTAGAGCACTAGTTTTTCTCGGATTATTTTGATCTGATTATTGTTCATCATTTGTTCAAAGAAAGTGACAATATTGTAACGAAATAGGAACAAATTACAAGCGAGTTTTATTCTTTCACCAGTCGCCCCTCAAATGCTTCTTGGAGGAGGCTTTGTTTCATGGTTTCGAGATCAGTGATTTGGGCTTGGTACCCTTTGGTGAGGGTTTCGGTTGAGGCGAATACGGAGTCGAGATGAGCGACGATGGATTGTTGAGTGGAGAGGGGTGGGAGGGGGATTTGAAGTGAAAATAAATCTTTATCAGAAATTGCTGGATATCAGGCTCATCGAATGAAAGGAACAATTTCAATTGCTAGAATATCAGAAATTAAAAAGTAAAATAAATATTTGTAGTTAAGTGTATTTAATCTTGATCTAAGCACGCAAAAACCTGTGGAACAAGTAAGATACTGTTTTGTAAAATTAACTACGGCAATATTTTTTAAGTTTGGTCTTGTTGTTGCAAAAAGTACATCTTGGAATTCAACTAACTTTTTTGCTCTACTTGGTGCATTATTTCAGGCAATCTCTTTTAATTCGGCAATCTCATAATTTTTATTATCAATAGATGCTATATCTATGTATTCAAACGAACTTTCTCATAAAATTTCAGGATTCCAAGTTTGAGTCTTTTCACAAACTTCCGAAAGTTTCTTCACTGGAAAATCCCCCGAAAAACTCTCATTCAAAACACTCTCTCTCACTCGCTTCAAATCCTCAATATTCCCCCGAAGCAACGCTATCTGTTTATCAATATTCGCAAACGCTGCATCGAGTTTTGCGACGATGGCAGTTTGGGTTGGGAGGGGTGGGAGGGGGATTGGGAGATCATTTAAGTTACCTTGATTCAAACTAGCCTGATTGATTGCTTTTTTACAAATAGGTTTCCAATATCATCGTTTATAATAATCATAAAGAACTATATATAAATATTTAGGCTCTAAAATATTTGAATCAGTTCGCAATAACAGAAGGTTCATCCCATGGAATAAATCGGAAAAATCTTTTTCAGCAATTGCAATTTTACCGATATGTTCGATGCTATTTATATGACTAAATAAAATATCTCATTTATTTATACTATATTTTTTTCTATCCTCTGGTGTAAGCTGAAAATATCAAACCTTTTCTGAATTTATATATCATTGGGAGATTGTTTCGATTCGTGTAATTTTATCTCATATTGGTTCTGAAATCTGTTTGCAACTTTTTCCGTTTATAAGAATAGTTAGAATCTCGGAGAGTTTTTTCCTAGGATACATAATTAAATTTTAGAAGAAATAAAGTTATACATTTTTTCAATATCATCCGATATTTCACCAACAGGAATTCTCTCAATCAACTCATCTAACTTGGTTTCATCAAACAAAGGTTCCTTATAAAGTGCCTTCAGGAGTAGTTTCACATCAAACATACGTACATCTTCACAATCATCAATATTGAGCACAGCATAAATCAGATGGGGGAAACACCGATTTTGAGATAACAAATCTTTGTGTAAGAGATAGTTTTCTATCTCAAGTCTGCGCCAACTCAATAAATGTGTTTGAATACCTCTATTTCATCGAATATTCTGAAATTCATTATCGATATTCACTTGTAAATCACTCTTGATTTGATTAAATGGTAACTGATCTCGATCACAAATCAGAAAAATATTTTGTGTCTCTATTATATCCCCATTTGTTACATCAAGCAAGTCCTTCACGAATAGAAGTTTTCCCTTTCAGAATACCTCATTGGTCGTGTTATACGAAGAAGAACGCTTATAAAAAGTAAGATCGGCGATCTTCTCATACGCAGTATCTCCGAGTTTCTTCTGTACTAATTTCTGAAAAATCAACCAATCAATCCAATCATCCATAACAACGAGATTTTTGACTTTTCTTAGCAGTTTCATCTCATATACTTCTTTGTCAGAAATACTCTCCAATCTATCGAGAATCGACTTAATAGTCTTGTCATCTTTTATAGCTAAATTCTCAACTAGCCTCAGGTTTCCTATCTCATTATTCACGATAGAATCTGGAATATGTGTCGTTGTAACAATCTTTCCTTTTACCTCCCTCAAACCCTTCCATAATTCCCGAATATTCAAATAATGAAGATGGCTATCTATCTCATCAAAAAGAAACCATGTACTTTCAGAATCGAAAAGATCTAAAATCGCATATACACCAAGCAGTTGATATTCTCAGTCACTGAGTTCTTTGAATTCAAATCCATTTTCAAAATAGAGCTTCGTGCTGAGTAAATCAATATTCCTATTACTTCCATGTGTAGTATGAACCAAAAATGTGAATATCTCATTAATATTTTTTCACATTTTTTCCATAAAATCAGATGCATCAATTCTCACCTTCTGTTTTTTTATCTCTTCTGGATCATCGAGAAATTCATAGGATTCATTAATATAATGGGCAATGAGTTTTTCCAAATATCGGTGATAAATAGTTTCTCGAATTAATTTATCCAAAAATTCTCACTTTGCTTCTCTTTCGAATTCATTCAAAAGTATATTCAAATATTTTTTTGTAACCCTAAAATCAAATTCTATAAAACTTGATGTGTCTATCGACTGTTCAACGACTATATACTTATGTTCAATCAGATACTTTCTCACTCTTCCCTCTTTGAGAGCAGTCGAAAGAAAAATAAGAAATCTTACCCAATCTTTATTAAAATAAAATGAATCAATCTCAATATTCGCCTCTTTCAAGAATCTCTTATTCTCTTTTTTATGCTTTTCAAAAATTTCACTAAATCTTTCATTCTGTCACGAAGAAAATGCAATGACACTTTTATCTTCCTCATCAATTTGCTTTCTAAAAAGCTCCAACAACAAACTTGATTTTCCCGATCAATTTGGTCAAATAAGGGTCACAATATGAGATTCGGTAGAAAATGTTATTTTAGAGACTTCTTCCTTAACTTGTTCAGATCTCTCAGAGAGATTACTTCATGCAGATATACCATCTAAAGAAACGCTAATTGTGAGAATATTAGCACTTGAAGTATCCCAGTTATATCGCTTGTTTCTTTCATCAGGCTTCTCGTTGTATAAGAAACAATTTATTCCTCTGATGATTTTTTCCTTTTTCGTTTTATTTCATCTATTAGTTAATCGTAGATTCAATGTTCCAGTAATTCCATTTTTTGTTTGAACTTCAACAGTACAAAAATGAGCCTGTTCTATTTGAACTTCCTTATATTTTTCTAGTTCAGAAAGAATCATTTGTTTTTTTGAGTTCATAATTTTGTAACTAAACTAAATATTACTTCGTCCTATCTCCATCCTTTTCATTGCGCTTATTTGTATTATGATGGAATTTTAAGATGTATTTTGTTTTATGAAAATCAATCCCAAATTCATTTTATTTAGAATTTTAACAAAATATAAATATACTTGTTACTACAAAGCCCTTGGGCTCCTCACTGCACTTCGGTGGAGGAAATCATTCAAACTCCTTCAAAATACATGTCTCGAAGGATTTTTTGTACATGTGAAATTCTTCACGAGAGATGAGAAATATTTTTTTGATACGACTAGATCGGAA
>JAQTZK010000041.1 GCA_028687815.1 Candidatus Altimarinota bacterium
CTCCTCATAGTGACCCAAGAAATTTTCAAAAAAATAGCTCTAGCTAAGCTCGAAAATCGCCCAGTAATTGCTATTGGTACCACCATGGTAAGGTATTTGGAGTCACTCCTCTATATATGGCCTCTCATAGCTGAGCAAATAGATCTCGATCATAATATACATGCGTGGTGGCAACATCAATCAGATACTATGATTGCAAAAAATGCTGAAAAATATGCTCCACCATCTAAATTCCGTTTGAGAAAATGATTGGTGGACGGAATAGCTACCGCAGAAACCTCACTTTTTATCTATCCCGGATACCGTTTTGGTATAGTGGATCAAATTATTACCAACTTCCATTTACCGAACAGTACGCTAATGCCGATGATAGCTGCTTTTATTGGAATAGATACGCTCAAACAAGCCTATGAAATCGCAAAAAATGAATGATACCGATTTTACAGTTTTTGAGATGGCATGTGGATAAAAAATCCCCATCAAGCATAAAAAACCCACCAAATACCAGAACCTCTCAAAAATGATGAAATTCGCCGTTTATTTTGAGCACCAAAGTAAGTCGTGGCAGCGCCACGACGCACGCGGAGCGGAAAAATTAACAAGAAGTTCACTTTTTTCAGAGGTTCCCAAAACAAAAAAACCCTCGGTATGAAAGCCGAGGGTCGGAGCGCTGCAGCCTCAATGCAGGCGCTCGATTGTATCCCCATTTGCATGTTTTATAGAATCATAAATCGTAAATAGGGTAAGGAGTAATCGCTTTCGCGAATGGTGCGGGAGAAAACTTTTTTCGCCCGACACGTATTTAATTAAGCCATTGTTTTAAATAATAGTCAAACATTTTTTGAATTAAGTTTGATGAGTATTCCTGCTGAAAAATCCCATTTTTTCTCCAAGAAATACTATTAAAAATTAAGAATATATTAACTGAGGATCAAATGATTTTTACAAATATTTTTATTGGGTAAAAATAGTGCTTGACAAACTTGTATATCGAAAGTATATATAAAGCATAAGTTGGCATTCCGCTATTCTTACAAAAACTGAAGGAGAAAATATGAGCCATATGCTCACAAACAAATCTGATTTTTTCCGAGCTACTCTCGTGCATCTCGGAATTGATGTTCTTTCTATTCCTATTCCTCTAGTGGCAACACTGAGTAAGTTCCAACTTGCTTTGCTTGCCATGAATGTAGTGGGAAATACCAAGCCAAAACATCATGAAGTCATGCGACTCAAGATATCACCTGATCCGATTCATTCGATTCATCCTCATCTCTTGATTCCATCGACTTCAAAATTACCAAAAACAAAAATTTCCCAAACCCATACTCCTTCTGGGAGAAAGCTTGGGAGAAGGAACGGAAGTCGATGAAGTAAAATCGCCTTTCAGTGCTGGTTTTCTCATCATTTATGATATCTAGATATCATATGCAATCCGTCGATCTTTAGGGGTCGACTTTTTTATTTGACAAAACTTTAGCAAGGCGCATGCTTGTCCTATATCTAGTACCATCATTATGATAGATTCCGTTGCACCCATCACCAGTGAAGCTGCTCAGAAATTTATCAGTGATATTGAAGTTGCCAATTATGCATCTAATATTGTTACGGTAACTGATAACCGTGGAATAATTGTATATGTGAATGAACTATTTTGTGAGCTATCAGAATATAGTCGAGATGAGCTTATATGAAAATCTCACAATATTGTGGGTCACCCTGATATGAAAAGGGAGGTATTCCAAGACTTGTGGTCTACTATCTCGTCCAATAAAGTATGGAAATGAGTTATAAAAAATCTGAAAAAGAGTGGTTGATACTATTGGATTCAAGCAACTATTATACCGGTTTTAGATTTGGAGGGGTATATTATTCAATATATTTCTATACAAACTGATGTTACCAAGCTTCAAGAATCTTTAAAAATTATTGGTGAATATGAGACAGCACTCAGTGAATCAAATTTGGTAGCTAAATTGGATATCAATGGTTGTATTACCCATGCTAATGAAATGTTCTGTAAGACTTTTTGGTATAAAGAATCAGAACTTCTCGGTATGAATTTTTTACGTGATACCGTAGATGAATTCACGAGTAAGGCGGATCAATCTTATCATGGAAATCCTAATCTTCCTATAACTTCGATTCAAACGATTGATGATTTATGGCAAGTACTCCAAGGTAAAAATATTTGGAAAGGTACGACCAAAAATTTTACCAAACAACGCTTGTTTATTTGGCTTTCTATTGTTATTTCTCCTCTTTATGACAGTAATAATAACATTAGAGAGTATATTATTATTGCCACAGATATTTCTGATATTAGTATTGGGAGAGAACATCTTAAAAAGTCTTTCGATAAGCTAAAGCTTTTGGATATCAAAAAGAATGACTTTCTCAATATTGCGAGTCACGAACTTCGCACTCCCATGACAGCTATCCAAGGCTATATTGCTATGATACTTGAAGGTGATGCAGGAGAAATAAATCCTGAGGTACATTTGTATCTTACTCAAGTATATGCGAGCTCTAAACGACTCATAGATCTCATTAATGACATGCTTGATATATCAAAACTAGAATCAGGAAAAGAAGTGTTTGAAATTATTGAAGCAGATATTGTACGACTAATATCTGACGTTATGTTTGAGCTTCGACCTATTGCGGAACAGAAGCAGCAAAAATTTGATTCATTTATTGATTTACCATCCCTCATGTTTAAGACGGATATCAATAAATTCAAACAAGTTCTGATAAATTTGGTAGGAAATGCTATCAAATTCACTCCCGAAGGAGGGGGAGTGCATCTTTATTTGCAAGTAGTGAATGATTCGCTTATTATAAGTATTAAGGATACTGGAGTGGGAATTCCTAAAGATTATCTTGCAAAAATATTTGAAAAATTTGTGCAAGTTTCATCTCCGCTTACTCGAAATTCCGTGGGTACCTGACTCGGACTCTCTATCGCTAAGGAAATTGTTGAGCAGCTGTGAGGATATCTACAGGTAGAAAGTACTGAAGGTGAAGGTTCGGTATTCCGCATTGTATTTCGTATCTAATACATTTCTAATTTTACTATATGACCGATATTAATGGAAGAAAGAAAATTATGATTGTAGAAGATGAAGAAATGCTTTCGCAACTGTACCGTATAAAATTTGAGAAAGAGAATTATGTGGTAAAAGTCTGTAATAATGGCATGGAAGCAGTGACTCATGTCATTAGCTTTGCACCTGATGCTATCTTGCTCGATATCATGATGCCTCATATGGATGGTTTTGAAACCCTTCGAGTGATTCGCGAACTAGCACCGACACTCAAAGCTAAGATTATTATGTTCTCTAATCTAAATAATCCTTTAGAAATCGAACGATGTAAGAAAGTTTGAGCTGATGCTTATCTGCTCAAAGCCACTACTACCCCAGGAAATGCCGTAGCAAAAGTGGATGAACTTTTGGCAGAAAATGAGCCTGAATTACCCGCATACCATACTCACAAAGATCATATCAAGTGTAGTTGTCCCCATTGTGGAAAGAAATTTGATCAAGAAATTACCTAAAAATGCTAAACATGTATTTTATCTGAATTCCTATTATAAGTTCAGATTTTTTGTTAGGTAATATGAGTTTTGTCATTCTCATTTGAAAATGATCCCTCCCGCCATACAATCGTCGCCATGAAACATATTTCTCTTCATATACCACGTTTCGAAATTGATGGAGTACAAATCTTAGACAAGATTTCGCTCTTATTTAACGCGAATGATCGTATTGCTGTAGTTGGACCGAATGGCGCTGGAAAAACCACTCTTATGAAGGTAATTACCTGAGAAATTGAAGTGCCTGATGCCACATTTGAAAATACATGAAGCTTAAGTCTTGGGTATCTGTCACAAATTCACTTTGATACGGAAGATATACTAGTCAAAGAAGAGCTTCGTTTGGCGTTTTCCGATATCTTGCAATTGGAGGTAGACTTAGAAGTGGCAGAAGCGAATATGGAATCACCCGGAGGTATTGAGCATTATACGGAAGTATTGGAGCGCTACCACATGCTTGGTGGCTATGATTATGAGCGAGAAATTGATCGAGTAGCGAGGGGGCTTGGAATATTTGAACTTTTAGGTCGATCAGTACGTGAGGTATCCTGAGGTCAACGCACTAAAATTGCTTTGGCCAAAGTACTCCTTTCTCGTCCTGAGTTTCTCTTCTTGGATGAACCCACAAACTTTATTGACCTTGCCTCGGTGGAATGGCTCGAAACCTACCTCAATGAAACTTGGAAGGGTGGATATATGATTATTTCGCATGACCGAGAGTTTCTTGATCAAACTACTACCCTCGTGTTTGAAGTAGTTGCAGGAAAAATGACCGTCTATCATGGAAACTACACCGCCTATATGAAAGAGCGGAATAAGAATTTTGAAAAAAGTGAAAAACTTTTTGAAGAGCAACAGGAGTTTATTAAATCTGAGAAAACCCTTATCAATCGCTTCCGTGCATGATCCCGAGCTGGTTTTGCGAAAAGTCGAGAAAAGGCACTTGAAAAAGTAGAAATTCTCGAAAAACCTGAAGCTAATTTTCGTCCTACGTTTCTCTGGAATTTTGGTGAAAATGCATCAGAGAGGGTCCTTTTTATTAAAGAAGCTTTTATAGGAAGAACCGACCCACTGTTTTATATAAATGAGCTGACTTTGTATGGAAAAAATCGTATCGGAATTGTTGGGGAAAATGGGGTGGGGAAGTCTACGCTTCTCAAAACAATTCTTGGTAAAATTCCACTTCTTGATGGAAGGATCATTCAATGAAAGGGGGTAGAGGCGGTATACTATTCTCAAATGCATGAGGAGCTCGATTTCGGAGTTTCCTTGTATGCAAATTATGAACGGCTCGTTGGAACTATTACGCGAGAGCGACTTGCGGGCTTACTCGGATATTATGGATTTACCTTCCATGATATCGATAAGCCAATGTTTGCTTTTTCTTGAGGTCAGGTGAGTAAAATTCTTTTTGCGATAATTGGTCAGAAGTCCGCTAACTTGCTGATTCTTGATGAGCCAACCAATCATCTTGATTATGATTCGAGGGAGGCACTAGAATATTCTCTCAGAGGCTACAAAGGTACCATCCTGTTCATTTCTCATGATCGATATTTCGTCAATCGACTTGCGACCCACCTATGGATTATTGATAACGGTGAAGTCTCACTTTCCTATGGAAATTACAATGACTACAAACTCAAAGTAGAGCGAGGAATTGATTTTGATATGTCCCTATGGAACGACGATGGTGAGTTATCGATGGTGCTTGAGGAAAAGCTCGGAAAAAATGAAGCAAAACGGATTAAGGCGAAATTTGCGAGGACGTGGTAAGCCTAATGATTCTGAACATTTTACTCAAATTTTCTGTTTCTACTTTGGCTCTATAAAGGGAATATTATTTACTGGAAATGAGTGGAAGGGAAATGAAATCTAGGTTTCTATTTTTGTAATTCTTCTCAGAGTATTTTATTTGAGTTTGATGAATCTTAATTTGCTTCGCTTATTTTTCAAATAAAATCTGCTATTCAAATTTTTTCACATTCATCATCGGCTCACTCAATATGTATTTGTGTGTTTATTCTAAAGTTTTCTTCTGCACTAATTCATATCACTCAAATCAATTTTGATTGAGTTGATCGTACTACATGAACCAGTCATTTAGTGTCGCCATCAGGAAGATTCCAGTCTAAGAATACCAAATTGAAATCATTTTTTGACTCAAGCACCTCGAGTGCGTCTTTTCTTGTTGATACAATGTGAAGTTCTACTCCAGTTAGATTTTCTCCTACTAAATAAGAAACAAAATCGATGGTCAATTTGCAATCTTCAACTACTAATACTTTCATAAGGATTTACTATTAATTGAACTCTAACTTTGTAGATTTTCTACTCTCCAATTTCTTCTAATATATTCTCTTTACTAAACACTACTTTCTTTCCAGAAAAATCTATATAATCGATGTTAAGAAATACATCAATATGATATTTTTGTAGCTCAGTCTTTGGGAGTTTTTTGCCAAAAATTCCATGCTTTTTCCCGAGAGACAAATGAACTCAAAGTTGCCGCTCGAAGGCGTTCACGTCACTCATGGGGGCAGTTCCAGAAATTTCGGTATTAAATCCAATACCAAGCTCACGGACGAGTACTTCACCAGCTTCGTGAGTTCGTATCATGTCCATAAGTCTCAGAAATCCAGTTGGATGAGTAGTGTCATGAATCACTTTTCCATCAACTATCTTGAGTTCAAAAGGTTCACAAAGTACAATTTGAAATTTCTCATCTGGATAGGCAAATATTTGTGCTGAACCATTGACCTGACTCAGATCTTTTGCTTCACTAAAAGCTTCTCCAATAGGAAAAGTGCCTCCTTTCACCGTGTCTTTGTTATAGTCTCCGGTGTTTCCACGAAATTTTTCCAAAGCTCAAAATTTGAGCCGTAAACCTGACTTATCTACCAGTTCCAAACCGAATCCATCTTGAGATAGTTCATTGAGGAGAGCGGTGCTTCGTACATAGTCAGGGGTACGATATTTGAGAGAACTAATATAGGTGTCATAATGTTCTTCTGGTAAATAACCCAGGTGATTATGTTCGATACAATGGATGCCATGTTGTGATAATTCCACACGAATTCGAAAATCGGTAATACGGAAGTTGGTTGACTGTACCATGACTACGAGTGAACCAGCTGGAAGTTGAATCAAAATATTTCGCAAATCTAAGTTTTCTAGTTCTAATTGGTCAAAATTATAGCACTGAACATCTTCTCCAAGGGTTATTCGATACGCATCAGCAATCATCTGAGCGAGTCCACTTTGGGTATCAAAAATAAGCACCTTTTGCATAACAGGTTCACCGATATTTTTGTTCACAATATCGAAAATAGCTTCCTGGAGAATGGACATAAGATAGGGAGGGTTCAGATTTTGGTCAATGATATCTAAAATATCTTTTTATCCAAAATAGCAAGTGCCGGAATTTCTTTGTTCAAAAATGATATAGGATCAATTTTTTTATCCAAAATAGCCAGTGCTGGAATTTCTTTATTGAGCAAATTTTTTATAGTATTGCCTTTTGAAGCAATTGATTTTGCTTCGGCAAAGTGGACTACAAAAGTTCTCACTATATGTCTATCAGAATTTCGAAGGAGATTGAGCTTGCCGGCTGCTACTTCATCTGGATCTACGAGATGTGCGCTCGCCACTCATCCTCATTGTCGGGTATTTGCCAGAACTCAACAGAGCATGTAACTACCATTTCGAGTGTCACCAAATTCTATTGGTTTGATATAAAATTCTGAATATCCCGGTACTTGAATTTTGATAGAACCTCAAGAACGAAGAATTCCAGCAATATATTTTTGTTGAGTATATTCTGATGGAAGTGCTCCCCAAAAGTTGGGATGTACTACGAGTAAATCCAAACTCCCACGTACCGATTTTTGTTTCGATTCGAATGTTTTTGTGATATTAAAGGTTCCTAACATGTAGGTATTTCACCATAATTTCTATTTTTTTCAATCTGAGTTGTGAATTTCCCAAATTTTGTTGTTTTTTGTGCATTTGAAGCCCTAAAAGTCTTGCATTCCTAGGGTTTTACATATACTTTTTTCAAATATTTTGACATCATTATTATGACTGCTCCTAGTACCGAGTATGATTCCCATAGCATCCAAGTTCTTGAAGGTCTGGAACCCGTACGAAAACGGCCCGGGATGTACATTGGTGAGACCAATGAACTTGGTTTACATCACTTGGTATGGGAGATTGTTGATAACTCGATTGATGAGGCAATGGCAGGACATGCACATTTCATAGATGTAAAACTTCACGCTGACAATTCTGTTTCGGTTACCGATGACGGACGTGGAATCCCAGTGGATATTCATCCAAAAACAGGAAAATCGTCACTTGAGACAGTTATGACAGTCCTTCATGCTGGAGGAAAATTTGGAGGGGATTCTAGTGGATATAAAGTTTCTGGAGGTTTGCACGGAGTAGGAGCATCAGTGGTAAATGCGCTCTCTGACAAGATGGAGGTTTTGGTTCACAAAGGAGGGAAGGTATACCGACAATCGTACCAACGCGGTATTCCTGATGGAGCGGTTGCCCCAACTGGAGAAAAAACAAATGTTACCGGAACCATCGTCCGATTTTGGCCTGATGCGACTATCTTTAGCGTTACTGTCTTTGATTACGCTACTATTCTTACAAGAATGCGTCAGCAGGCGTACCTAACCAAAGGGATTACGCTTACCCTAATGGACGAGCGAACCGGCGCAAGCTATCGTTTCTTTTTTGAAGGAGGAGTAAAATCCTATATTAGCCATATTGCTAAGGGTTCTGAACTTATTGGTGATGAGATTTTTTATCTCGATCGAGAACTTGATGGAGCTAATATTGAGATTGCCCTCCAATATCGAAAAGATGATTATTCAACGAAGATTATCGCTTTTACCAACAATGTTATCAATGCGGATGGGGGAACCCATGTTGCTGGTTTTCAAACCGCACTTACTCGTACGATCAATAAGTATGGTCGTGCTCAAGAATACCTCAAAGAAAAGGACGAAAATCTCACGAGTGAAGATATGCTCGAAGGGCTTATCGCGGTAATTTCTGTTAAAGTTCCTGAGCCACGATTTAGCTCTCAAACCAAGGAAAAACTCGTAAATCCTGAAATCAAAGGAGTGGTTGACCGTGGTTTTGGAGAACGTCTTGGAGAATGGCTAGATGAAAATCCAAAGTCAGCCCGTGCCGTATTTGAAAAATGTCTCCTGGCTGCAAGAGCTCGTGCCGCAGCCCGTTCAGCCCGTGATACGATTATCCGTAAGGGGGCACTCGAAGGCATGACCCTCCCTGGAAAACTCGCCGACTGTTCTTCCAAGGACCCAACCAAGTCAGAACTCTACATCGTTGAGGGAGACTCAGCGGGAGGTTCTGCAAAACAAGGTCGAAATCGAGAGTTTCAAGCGATTCTTCCACTTCGAGGTAAAATTCTCAATACCGAACAAGCCCGACTTGATAAGATTTTTGGAAATCAAGAAATCAAGAATTTGATTATTGCGCTCGGAACTTCTATAGGTGATACCTTTGATGTTTCTAAACTTCGGTACCACCGTTTGATTATCATGACCGACGCGGACGTTGATGGAGCTCACATCCGAACGCTGCTTTTAACATTTTTATATCGATATCTCCGACCGCTTATTGCGGGTGGACACGTCTATATCGCTAATCCTC
>JAQTZK010000042.1 GCA_028687815.1 Candidatus Altimarinota bacterium
CTGAGCGGTATCTCAGATACGAGCTGAGTCACGAGCTTTGGAGGAGTATCCTCAGATAGAGAGGAATCCTATGGTTCCGAGGATGGCGAGGATCGTAATGACTACGATAAGCTCGATGAGGGTGAAGGCTTTCTTGAAGTCATGCGAAGAAGGTGTTCACTCTTTGATTGTATTTTTTGTATTCATGGCTTCTATATGGATAAATACCTTTTTTTATAGTGTACTATTGCATTCACTTTTGGTCAAATCAATATGGTGAGGAGCCGACCTTTCCGAAGATGTATTTTATTGTTGGTGAGAATCTGTAATTGAATACAATTATTCACACATAAAAAGATGTTTGCCTGAATTGTTGGTAACATAGGAAATTGTTTCTCTATATTCTTATTTTTTCATTTATGTCTAAGGATATTGTTGATATTCCATCATGAGTTTTTCTGGGACCAGAGAATCAGCCCAATAATATAGCCAAAAATTTAGTCACTTCGGTATATTGAGTAAAGTTTCAAGAATGAGTACGCAAGGTGTTATTTGATGAGAGTAAGATATATACTATGCCTTCACGTTTGAGAGAATCAAAACTCAAGCAGATAATAAATGCGGTACTTGATAGACTCTCGTTATTGTGATTAGATTTTTGAATTCAAACCGAGAAAGATAGGGAAATGGCATTGAAAAGCCTTCTTCAACACAATGAAAATGACCATATAAATTAGATATATTATTTCCTATGAATCAATCAAATCCATCTCCAAGAATCTTCAATAAACTTGTTCGTGATCGCATCCCCGAAATTATTGCATCTCGTTGAGAAACTGCGATGACTCATGTGGCCGAGAGTCAAGAATACTATGCTCGACTCTGTGATAAGCTTCTCGAAGAAGTGGGTGAATTTTTGGAACAGAAAAATATAGACGAGGAATTGGCGGACGTGCTTGAGGTTATCTATGCGATTTGTGAATTCAAAAATATTGATAGGGAAGCATTGGAAGTACTTCGACAAAAAAAAGCGGCTGAGCGAGGTGGATTTACCAAGCGGATTGTTTTGGAGTTGACGCGGTAAGTTCCATGTGGTAATTATCTACTCGGTAAAAGAGGAGTGTGGCTACTTTTTACTCATTCTGATAATTTCTCAAATTTTTCCGAAGCACATTTTTAGCTTTTGAATATACTCAGTCTTTTAGAATATCTTCATGCCTGATTTTCAGAAACTACTCCGTGATACTTTTTGACTGGAATCGTTTCGTGAGGGGCAGCAAGAGGTGGTTGAGAGTGTTATCTCGGGGATGAATACGCTTGTATTTATGCCAACAGGTGGAGGTAAATCCCTTACTTATCAGTTTCCCTGAGTCGTTCGAGAAGGGGTCACTTTGGTGATTTCTCCTCTGATTTCCCTTATGAAGGATCAGCTGGATAAACTGGTTGAGCTCGGAATTCCGGCGGTTTGTATCAATTCAACCATTTCTCCCGCTGAGCAATCGGGTATCTTTGATGATCTCAGAAATCCTGAAACCAAGATAAAATTCCTCTACATTGCTCCTGAGCGACTGAATTCTTGAGAGTTTCTTCGAGTGGTACGAAATCTCAAAATTGCCCTTGTAGCTATTGATGAGGCCCATTGTATTAGTCAATGGGGGCATGATTTTCGCCCGAGTTACATGAAGATTCATGATTTTTTAGTAGAACTCAGATCCTCACAAAGTTTTCCCGTTATGGCACTAACGGCAACGGCTACCAAAAAAGTTCGACAGGATATTATTGAGCGTTTGGGACTCGTGGAATATCGGGTATTCACCAAAGGTTTTGACCGAAAAAATATCATCGTACTCGTCCGAGAAATAAGCGCCAAAAACGAAAAACTTAAGAAAACTGCAGAAATTATCCAAAAAACTCCAGGCACGGGGATTATCTATTGTTCGAGTCGAAAATCGGTGACAGAAGTGTATGAATATTTGCAAAGTCATGATATTCCTGTAGGGATGTATACTGGAGCTATGACGTCCGAAAATCGTGAAACCATGCAGAATTATTTTATGGATGGTACGTATCGGGCAATAGTGGCTACCAACGCCTTTGGGATGGGAATCGACAAAAAAGATGTGAGATTTGTGATACATTTCAACCTTCCATGAAGCATTGAAAACTACTATCAGGAAGTAGGTCGTGCGGGTCGTGATGGCAAGAAGTCCTATGGGGTCGTGCTCGCAAGCTATGGTGATACCAAAATTCAGGAGTTCTTTATTGAAAATACGTATCCAGAACGAGCAGAAATACTCAAACTCTACGAGCATCTGTATCATAGTTTTGAGATAGGGGAGGGAACGCATCACCAAATCCTCAAAACTCAAACCGTACTCGCTCGTGAAGCAGGTCTTGCGAGTGATTTGCAAGCAGGAACCATTCTCAAAATCTTTGAAAAATACGGTATCGTGACGACGGGTGTGGAAAGTATAGAGGCGGAAGATTTTCGTGGAAAGGGAGTCACCTTACTTTTGCCCAAGGTAGCTACAGCCAAGGTGCCGATTGACTGGTCCAAGCAAGATCTTCTCAAGAATGAGTCGTATTTTAAGCTCGAACAAATTAAAAAACTCCTTTTCTCTCCAAACTGTCGAAAGCGATTTATTCTCGAATACTTTGGCGATGAAGAAGATCTTGCTTCACTTGGTGAGAGCTGTGGAGTGTGTGATTATTGCATCGATCGACAGAAATTTGCGAATGGGGATTTTACCAATCTCGTTCAACTTTCGGTGTTTGAAATTGTTCTTGATGCGGTCGGAAAGTATAGCCAAAAATTTGGAGTCAACTTGTTCGCCATATTTCTTATGGGGGCTTCTGACTCAAAAATCAGAGATCGAAATATGGAGAGTGATGAATATTTTGGGATTTTGCAGGTATATTCAACAGAACTTGTCGTCTCCGTCATCGAGTCACTTATTCGCTCTGGATATCTGGAAAAAACAGAGGGGATGTATCCGCTTCTGAGTATTACGGACAAGGGAAAATTCTCTTCACGACGGGAAGCACTTATGAAACAAGAAGAAACAGAATTACAGTCATATGTAGCTCTCAAGGCAAGAAATAGTGTTTTCAAGAAGGGGAAATCTAAGAAAGGAAAATCCAAGGAGTCGGATAAAGAAGCGAAATCTTCTTTGTCTGGTGTGACTAGTAAGAAACGTTCTACTGGTGATACCTATAGGGCAACTTTGGAATTATTTCAAGCGGGTTATAGTCTCAAAGATATAGCTACCGAGCGAGGTATGACTCCTATTACTATTGAATCTCACCTCGTGAAGCTCTATGAAAAGGGGGAGATAGATGTGGATAAAATCCTGGAACTTACTCAGAGAGATCATATACAGCAAGTGCAACAATTGGTACAAAAAGACTTTACAGATGGAGTCACGGCGCTTCGACCTGTAAAAGATCGATTGGAAGAAATGGGATTTTCAAAAATATCATATTTTGAAATAAAGCTGGCTCTTTCGATGATAGAAAAAAGGGATTTTATTGAGTAGAGTCATTTTTGGAAATAACCAGTAGAACAGTATCTTTGTTTCATCTCCATAAGAAAATATAAATCTTTCTCATGGGGGCTTCTGACTCAAAAAAAGACTCAGTTTACTGTACTGAGTCTTTTTAAACTTTAAACCAATATATTACTTCCTTCTACTTGAAGGATTTCGTGCTGGAGCATTGGAACTTCCAAATCCTCCTCCATTTCCTGGCTTTTTAAATCCAGGATTCCCTGAGCTTGGTCGTCGCTTCTCCTCATGTCGTTCTTCATGAAATACTCAGGCTCGCATAGTATCGCCTTCTTTGAGAGGACGAGGAGCACCGGGTCGGTTATCGACTCGTTTTGGAGCAGAAGCATCTCGTGGAGATCATTTTCCTCTTGAAGCCGCACCATCTCTTGGAGCTCGCTCTCCTTCATTTCGCGGTGGTCGCCCATCACGAGAAGTACCACTTCGTCCAGCAGGAGCTCCATTTCTTGGAGCTCGCTCTCCTTCATTTCGCGGTGGTCGCCCATCACGAGAAGTACCACTTCGTCCAGCAGGAGCTCCATTTCTTGGAGCTCGCCCCATTCCACCACGAGCTCATTTTGGAGCTACTACAGGGTTGTGGTCAATAAGAGGATACTGGTGATCATCAATTACGGGAATAGCTTTCCGAATAAGTTTTTCTACCGCTCGAAGATTGATTTTGTCGAGGGAATCACAAAACGTGTAGGCGGATCCTTTGGCTCCTGCTCGACCAGTTCGACCGATTCGGTGAACATAGGTTTCCGCAACATCAGGAATTTCGTAGTTGATGACAAATTCGAGTTGATCGATATCGATACCTCGAGCTGCGATATCCGTGGCAACGAGTACTCGAGTCAGATGCTCCTTAAAATTACTCAAGGCTCGTTGACGAGCATTTTGAGATTTGTTTCCATGAATTGCTTCTGCGGAAACACCGTGTTCATTGAGGTCTCGGGCAATCTTGTCTGCTCCGTGTTTGGTGCGAGCAAATACGAGTACGGACTTAATACTTGGATCTTTGAGAATAGATTTGAGAAGTGCGGATTTATTGCCTCGATCTACGTAGTATACTCCTTGTTTAATCATATCTACCGTTGAAGAAACAGGAGTTACTTCAACCTTGGCAGGACTTCGAAGAATCGTGCTCGCGAGTTGTACGATTTCTGGAGCCATGGTAGCTGAGAAAAAGAGTGACTGTCGCTTTGCTGGGAGGAGTTTCAGGAGTTTTTTCACATCGTGAATAAATCCCATATCGAGCATTCGGTCGGCTTCGTCGAGTACAAATATCTCTACATCTGAGAGCGAAATAAATCGCTGATTAATAAGGTCGAGGAGTCTTCCTGGAGTGGCTACGAGAATATCTACACCACCTTGAAGAATAGCGGTTTGTCGTCCTTGGGAAACTCCACCAAAAATCACCGTATTGGTGAGTCCAGTGTGTCGTCCATAGTTGGTAAGACTTTCTCCGATTTGTATCGCGAGTTCTCGAGTGGGAGTCACGATCAAGCTTCGGATATACTTCCGCTTTTGAAAATTCGTTCGGGCAGGTTGACCTACGGATTGTTCAGGAGCCTTTCTGGTGCTCAGAAGTTGTAGAATAGGAATCGAAAATGCGGCGGTTTTTCCAGTACCTGTTTGAGCACATCCGAGGAGATCTTTTCCTTCAAGAATAAGGGGAATAGACTGCGCTTGAATCGGAGTTGGAGTAGTATAGCCTTCTTCGTTAAGGGATTTGAGAATGGGTTCGATAATATCGAGTGAACTGAATTGCATGAATAGCGTTAATCAAATGATGTTCCTTGGTTCCTATGGGTGATAGGTAAAGGGCACTGTACTATAGTGAAATGATGAGAAAATGCTATTTTAATTATTTAATCCATCATTGCCTTTGCTACAACATCCACTACTGACTTATCGAGTGCATTTGGAATTACCATATCTTCTGTTGGATTTACGACTGCTGAAGCAAGTGCCTTCGCTGCCTTAAGCTTCATTTCATCAGTAATTTTCTTTTTACCAGCGAGCAAAACTCCCTTGAATATACCCGGAAATGCGAGGACATTATTGATTTGATTTGGCATATCAGAACGTCCAGTTCCACATATTCTTGCACCTCCGGCCTTGGCTTCATCTGGCATGATTTCTGGAGTCGGATTTGCCATTCCAAAAATAATAGCGTCTTTGGACATAGTAGCAACATGCGTTCGGTCGATGATATTTGGCGCAGAAAGTCCGATAAAAATATCAGCCCCAACGAGTGCATCAAATACGGTACCGTCACGATTTTCTAGGTTGGTAAAGGTAAGTAGACTTTGCTTTGCTTCGTCGATATCAGTACGATTTTTGGAAATCATCCCCTTAGAATCACAGGCAATGATGTTCTTGAAACCATAAAGTGACAAAAGTTTCATGACAGCGGTTCCTGCGGCACCGGGACCACTCAAGACCACGCGAACTTGGTCGGCGGATTTGCCTACTACTTTGAGCGAGTTAATCAGGGCGGCGAGAGTTACAATGGCCGTTCCATGTTGATCGTCGTGCATGACCGGTATATCGAGTTCTGCCTTGAGACGCTCTTCGATTTCAAAACATTTCGGAGAGGCGATATCTTCGAGATTGATACCTCCAAAAGTTGGGGCGATAGCTTTTACGGCTGCAATAATTCCTTCAACATCATGAACGTCGAGTACTATAGGAAATGCATCGAGTCCAGCAAATTCTTTAAAAAGCACACATTTTCCTTCCATAACTGGAAGTCCCGCCTCAGGTCCGATATTTCCAAGACCAAGTACTGCAGATCCATCAGAAATCACGGCAACCGTTCGTCCCTTGAGGGTGTAGTCGTAGACTTTGGATTTGTCCTTCGCGATTTCTCGACACGGTTCGGCCACTCCGGGAGAATAGGCGAGTGAGAGGTTGTCTCGTGTTTCGACTGGGACGAGCGATACGGTTCCGAGTTTTCCTTGATATTTTTTGTGCATCTTAATGCTTTCGCTGTAGTAATCCATATAGGTAAATTAATGTAATTTTAAATAGTTTTTAAAGGAGTGTCTGATGAAAATTTGATGTTTTAGGAGCGGTATCCTCCATCTGCCATATGTACTCTTCCGGATACATAGGGAAGCGTGAGTAGTGCTGCTGCATTTACGGCCATTTCATTTGTTTCGGCAAATCTTCGACTCCAGATTTTTGCCATTTCTTTTTCTCGTTCTTCTGGAGGAAGGGTGTTGTTGAGTTCGGTATTGATCCAACCCGGTGCGAGACCGTTAATAACAATATCATCTTCTTTGTGAAAGTCTTCCCCAAAATTTCGTACCATATTGTTGGTAGCCGCCTTGGAAGCGTCATAGGCGGCTGAGAAAATACCATAGCTGTCTACGCCGTTGGTGGAAGTAATGAGTACGATTTTTCCTCGAACTTCGTCAACAATTTCTTGTTCTCGCATGATTCCACGCATATATTTGGCAGCCAGATGGGTTCCGGTTGTATTCACTGAAAGCACTTTATTCCATAGCTTAGCATCCTGTTCTGAATATGGGGTATCTGGACTTATTCCAGGAGAATGAATCAAAAAATCCACCCGTTTCCCAAAGGCTTTTACTTTTTGAAAGAATTCCTGTACGGAAACTTCATCGTCTGCTTCATAGGGGAGTGCTTCAATAAGTGCGCCTTGCCTTCCAGACTCCAAGCTTGCGGCACGGATTTTTTCGAGGGCGATGATGGTTTTTGATGGTACCCGACTCGCACTGACTATGACATCACCTCCTGATTTGGCAATAAGTTCCGCACTTGCGAGACCAATTCCGCTTGAGCCTCCCGTAATCACGGTGGTCGTATCACGAAAATTGAACGATATTCGGTTCATAGGGATTTGATAAAAAAGTAAATCATATGAGAGTAACTTTCTTTTGGAATTTGTAAAATCGAATTCAAACAAATAGTACTTTTTATTTATGGAGTGAACTCGTTGATCTTGCTCGACCGTGTCGTTTTTCATACTTGATTTTGTAAAAAAACTCATTACAGTAACGGTATGTTCAAAAAGTTTGCGTTTTCATTTTACTTTATCTCCCCGTAGGCGAAGTATTTTGAAATTGCAAAAACCTTCGCTTCGCGGAGGTTTTTTTGTCACTATTTCTTCATTATATTCTGTATGTTACTCCAAGATTCATTGATTCCATCTTCTCATTCATGAAGCTTGGGAGCACCTCACAAGTCAGATCAAACGACTCATCTCGTACAATCGATTCGTTCTATTTGTGATTCTGTTTTTCCAAATATAGGAACTTCATCTCATAAAAATACTCAATTTGATCTCCCAAACGGATATACTTCGCTTATGGATAAACTGCCAAAGATTACTGATCCAGAACAGTGGTCCAATACGGTAATACGAGCACTTTTTGATACTATGGCGATGCCACCAGACAGCTATGGTTATCGCTATGGAAGTCCAGAACAGAATATCATTATGGCATTTCGTGTTGAGGTAGCAAATCCTGCCAAAGTAGCATCATTCCATATATTACGAACCAAACTTCAGGCACTTTCTCGGGAACTTGGATCGCTCAAGATTCACTCTCACCATCGAGAACGGATTGAAAAAATAATATCAGAATTACTCATATTTTGTGATGCTGTGTAGGTGTAATTTTGATGGCGTCTGAGATAGTCTCGGTAAATACTGAAGTTTTCGGGTAAATATCCAAAATTCTTTTTTACTTTTTTCTCATTTTCCGCATCATGGGTGATATGAGCTTACTTGAAGTCTTTTTTGTCATATCAGGCGTAGTTATTTTTATACTCGCTTTTGATATATCCCGGCGTCAGAAATTTAACGCTTTGCACTTTTTGGTGTTCTTGGCGGTTGGTGCTGGCCTTTTGATATTTGCCTTTATTCCGAGTGTTCTTGATCTTATTGGTGATATTTTTGGACTCCCTCGGGGGGCAGATGTTTTGGTGTATATTAGTATTATATTCCTTCTCTATTTTACCCTCCTACTTCTTGCAAAAAATGAGAAAAATCGAGAAGACATCACTCGACTCATCCGTGAAATTTCTTTTTTAGAATCTCGAATTTCTCAAACACATCCTCTACCTCCTCCAGCGTGAAAGGCAAAAAAATAACCCAAAGCGATATCTGTTTTCTGATACGAGCCTACAATGAAGCGACCCGTATTTGAGCGGTTATTGACAGCATAATTGCTGCAGGATACAAAAAAATCTGTGTCGTGAATGATGGCTCCAAAGATGGAACTGAAGCAATTGCTCGAAGTTACACCAATGTTATCTATCTGGAACATTCCTACAATCGTGGTGGGGGTGCGGCGCTTGAGACTGGTTTTGAGTTTTTGAGAAGAAATGCAGAAACGCTTGGTATTCACTTTGTGGTAACTTTTGATGCTGATGGACAAC
>JAQTZK010000043.1 GCA_028687815.1 Candidatus Altimarinota bacterium
GCTCGATGAGGGTGAAGCCCTTGGGAAAGAGGTGAGTCTTTATTTTTTGTAGGACCATATAAAATGGTTGGAAATAGAGGTTAACGCGAGTGGCGGTAACTTAGGAAAAGTATAATAGATGTTTTTTAGCATACAAGTGGTAATATTTTTTGATCTAAAAACGAGAAATATTTTATACAAATGATTGCTGATTTGATTTGCCTCAGGTAGACCTTATATGCAAAAAGTTCCCCACACTGGCATATTTTGATTTTATCCAAAAAATATGGTCTACTGACAGAGATAGTTTTTTCCCAAAAAAATTACTCTCCATTTTTAGGCTTTATTTCTGACATAACTTACTTATGATATACTTCATATGAAAGAGTAGTTATTTTACCAATAATTGACTTATTTAAGTTTTTGTTTATATATAAAAAATATCCTCATTATTTTATGTCAAAATTAAAAAATTCTATCGCTGCGGCATCGCTAGCACTTGCTGCAGTTGTTGGTAGTCCAGCTCAGGCACAAACCAACAAACAGATAGATCTGACGAAATGAGCCGTCAACGCAGAGTTGAATTGACCATTTGGTAATCCAGCCAATGCGGCACTTAATACACCAGAGGGTCAAAAAAGCATGGCTACACAAACATTACAGGCTATATCCAAAGTAAATGTAGTTACGGATGACGGTACCGTAATTCGTGGAGGAGTAGAATTTCGTAATACTGGAGCGATTCTGGAGGGAGAAATTGGGAAAGAAATTTTTAAAGATAGCGCCGTAGTGGTAAAGTTAGGCGCTGGGGCAAAACATCGAGAATTCTTGACGAGCATTGGATTTAAGTCTGGAGAAAACAATTACTGGGTACTTACACATGATCAATTAAGTAACAAGTTGGAACATCAGTTTGATACGCAATCTCAAGAAGGTTGGTTTAAACAAGTTACCAATGCAGTAACTTGGACTTGGGTAAATCCAGATTTGGATAGTAAAATCAAATATGGGAAGGTTTCTGCATACCAAAGTAAATCGAATAGTAAAAGCTATGGTGATGAGGAATTCTCCAAGGATACTCCCACTATGTATGAGCTTTTTGCCAAAGAAATGCGAGTTGCTGGTATGAAAAAAACGGGAATCGAAGGTACTTTTGGGTATCAATTAACCGATAAGGCTACCGTAAGCTTGGGAATAGGAGGTGAAACAACTCAATTTGATCTTACCATTCCAGAAGCTGCAAAGACTTCCTTAACTAGCAAAATAGCACTTCAGTACCAACTTGATGAACGAAGTACGCTTGGGGCAAGCCTCGCTACTTCGAGTACGGAAAATCGACTTTCTCTTGGATATAGTCAACGATTTATCAATGGACTCAACGCGAGCGTACAAGGATATATGAGTAATCCAGTTGGGAGTGGTGGAGTATCGTCTCATGGAGTTATGGTGAGTTTATCTGGAAATTTTAATCTCGATGGATTTGGAAATGTGAAAAACTCAAGTACACGTTCGACTCCCAAACATCAAGCCACTACACAACTTCAACCTCCAACTAAGTCAGTGAAGCCAGACTATATGAAGCCTATGGGAAATGGACTTTACTCAGTTTCAGCATCGGACTATATTGCGGCAAATGGCTCTGTAGCACCAGTTTCTGAAAACTCAACTCCAGTCCCTAGTGCAAAAAATGTAAATCAAACCGTGAGAGGAGCAAATAATCCAGCTGCTTTCCCAATCCCAGTAGTGGCTCCAAAAAATGTTTTGGATGCTACATTTCAGGCTGGAAATGCTACATTTCTACCTAAGACAGTTACTGTGCAAAAGGATGCAACTGTTCAGGTTCGACGATTGATTGCTATTGATAAAACAGATCTTCCTGAAGGTACTCGTATAGACCCAGCTACGGGAAAGATTATCATTCCTACTTGGATTCAAATGGGAAATGTTGAATCCGCGACCAATACTACCAATGGTCAACTCTTACCTATATCAGCATTTGTTACTACGGGAACGGTTTTGATTATTGATACACGACAGTTAGAACCAATTCTTAGCAAGGGGACAAATACTATGGAATTGATCACCGAAAATACTATCGTTACTATTATTGCTGAAAAAGGTTCTGTTATTATTAAATCTATCAAGATGGAGCCTCGATTCAAGGTTCCTGAAGCTCCAAATGCTCATATTGATGATAATGACAACACTATTTTGTTACCTGCTGGACTTACTGCTGATCAGTTAGAAATTGCCTCAACAGCAATGGGACCTTTTATTGCTTTTGATCCAAGTAAAAAATATGTAGGAGATCAAGTGCAATACCTTCGAATAAAGGCTAATGGAAAAATACCAGCGAGTAAGACAGTTGAATTAAAATTTACTAATTCTGCTCCAAAAATTACAAGTGGGGCAATGGTGAATGGAGAATTTATTGCTACCAAGGGTGGAGTAATTTCTGCTATGACGGTACTTGATGTGGATGGTGATACGCTTACATATTCACTCAGTGATGTAGTTGATGCTGCCAAAATGGGAATCTTGATTGATGCAAAAACGAGTATAATTACGGTTACTTCAGCACTTCCAGTGGGAGAATACGTGTTCAAACGTGTAGTTTCTGATGGAAAACTTACTACTTCTCAAGATATAAAAATTAAAATTAAGTCGTTGGTAATTCCTGAAGCGCCAATGGTTTCTGGTAATGACGTGAACAATACTTTGGTTCCTCAAGTGGGAGTTGATGTTACCAAATTGGAAGTTTCCGTGGATGGAGGTATATCGTATGTGCCATTTAATATTGCTACCACATATGTAGGAAATAAAACCGTGTTGGTTCGAGTTATGGCTCAGGAACCAAATTCAGCAGGAAAAACTACAGTAGTTACTTTTACGAATTCTGCTCCAAGTATTACGAGTGGAACATCTGTAAGTGTTGGATTATTTGTGGGGGTAGCAGGAAGTATTCCAGCAATGACCATTAATGATGCTGATGGAGATGCTATTGTTTTCTCACTTGCGGGCGCACCATCTGGTGTAACTATCAATCCTTCTACTGGTGTAGTGACTATTGCGGGAACCATTTTGAGTAATACTTATACTTTTACTCGAATTGCGAGTGATGGTCAGTTGACAGGTGTACAAAGTATTACTCTTTCTATTTCACCGGCCCCAGATTCCACCCCAGACGCATTCACCTTCGTAGATCAAACGAACTCCAATCTCTCTACCCTCACCGAATCTGCCGCTATTACCGTAGCTGGAATTAATACCACTTCCGCAATTAGTGTCACTGGAGGAGAATACCAAATTAATGGAGGAGCTTGGGTATCTACCGCTGGAACCGTCACGAACGGACAAACCGTCAAAGTACGACACACCACCAGTGCCGCGAACTCGACCGCCACGAACACCACCCTCACCATCGGAGGTGTAAGTGATACCTTCACAACGACCACGCTGTCTGATATAGTTGCTCCAAATGCTCCAACACTTACTTCTACTCCTCAATACACCAACACGAATAGTGTTCCGGTTGAAGTGAACGGGGAAGTGGGGGCTTCCGTTTGGGTAAACGGAAGTAATACTGGTTCTGTTATAGGTGGTAGTGGAAAAGTGACTATTAATCTTGATACTTCTGGTGCTGATGGAGTTAAAAACTTTAATATCACGCTTAAGGATGCTCAGCCAAACACGAGCTCTGCACTTTCTGTTTCTATTGAAAAAGGAACAGTATTCGCTACGAGTGTAAGTTGGAATAATGCAGGTGGATATATTCCTGATTCGCAAGGATCATCAACACCTGGAATGACACTTGCTGGGAATGTAAGTTTTACTGGAGTAACTGGAATTTCTGTTATATCTACTCAAGGGGGTACTATTAACTGACTAAGTATTAATGGAAGTGGACAGTTGGTATTTACTTATAATACTCCATTTGCTGATCCAGATACTCTACAAATTACTGGTACTGATAAGTTTGGAAATTCAATTAATATAAATTTTAATGTTCCACTTCCTTTTTAGTTCTCAGTAGGTAACTAAAAACTTTAGTTACCTTTGAAATTGAAAGTAAACTACATCAATAACTTTCAAAAAAGAAGATTTGGTACACGAGTCTTCTTTTTTGAAAGCAGCTGAATCTGATTTAAAGCCTCTCATTCTATTTATTGTAACTAAAAATACTCAACAAATTGTTGAGTATTTTTTTAAATATAATGAGAGGCTTTAATTAGTTTTGTGTCAAGATGCGGAAATATGATATATAGCCATCCCATTGTCATATAGTTGGATTGGAAAAATATACGGGACCAGCACTTGCTATGGTACTTCCTACTGTTATAGCATAGAAAGTACTTGAGTTAGTACCAATATTAATTGCTCTTCAAATTTCTGCGGTAGTAATATTAGTCCAAGTAGAATCACTTACTTTCTTTATATCGATGCTAATATTAGGGTTGCTAGTTACTCTAATTTTTACTGTATATATATCATTACTATTTATGTTAGCGGGTATAGATTTTTGAATTTCTACAAGTGATCCTATTGCTTGTCAATCTTGTTTATTGAATAAACCGTCACTCTTTATATGAAACATATTTCCTCTCATAAAAAGCTTGAGATCACCCCCGCCATCGAAAATATAGTAAGTACCCGTCTGCGTGCTGCCACGAAGTAAATCAGCTCCTAGTAATCAGAATTCAAATTCAGTTGTACTAGGAAAATTTGTTGTTGCATAAGTATACTTCAGAAATGAATTCGATTTATTATATGGGATGTATACTCAAGATGAATTATTAGCTACTGAAGTTCACTTACTTGCTATATACTTGTTGCTATAATTTGTACCTGTTGCAAAGGTCATGTTAATATTTGATTTCGTATAATCTGCACATCCAATCATTTTCAAACCATCACTATTCACCACTCCCAGCTCTCCACAATAATTCACCACTGAAGTAGTAACACTTCCAGTTGCCGTATTTGATCCAGAAGAGGTATTAGTAGTCTGAGTTGGAGGTACACTTACTACTTCACTATCTACGGTGGCACCACTCAAGCTCACCATGGCTATTTTATTCTCCACAATCGGAGCTAGGCTCTCAAGTGGAACCGTACCCACTTGAGGATTTGGGATATTGATAATATATGGTCGGGAACATTTGGTTACTCCAGCAAGTACCTTACAGTATTCAAATGAGTAGGAACCTCATTGAGCAGGAGTGAATGGTAGAGTAGTGTTTTGTCCATCTGGATTGACCGGCAGAGCGACTCCATTGATTTTAATTACATCAGTTCCTGGAACCGCGGACATAACTACACTACCTTGTACATCGCTTGATGTACCTCCAGCTCCATCTCCAGCTGACACAAAGGAAACTTGTTCTGGAGTAATAAGCGTACTTTCTACAGGTATTGCTACATCGAGTCTATCAAGAATAGCAACCAGTACTGGATCAGTGGAATCAGTAATTCCTTTTGAAGTAGCAACGCGTGAAGTTACATCAATAGATACTGGGGTTTCTCACTCTTTAACGGTAATTATGTCATTTACTACTCCAGATCCTGTAACCGTCATGGTAGCAGTTGGAGTAGTTTCTGCCATTTGTAAGCTTCCTGAAATGAGAGTAAAGGTAGATATAGCGCCTCCTTCTTGAGCGACCTTAACCGCAAATATCGTTCCTCGCACGGCAGCGACCGCGTTGTTGGTTTGTATTTCGAGTTCACTATTTGCACCTCCAATATTTCTCAATTTTGGTGCTTTAGCTACCACTTCACCCACCGCGAGCATTCCACGAACTTTGGTAAAGAGTCCGCTATCGTCTTTGAGTTCAAGGCTCGTAAGGCTCAGTTTGGATTCAGATGCGGTGCTACCTACTATCAATTCTGTTCCGTCAGAAACTTTCAACACGGCAAGTCCTCCGGTCCCTACGGTAATCGTATCATTCACTCCGAGTGGACCTGTAAGTGATTTATTTGGCGTGATAGCTACACTACCGCTGGATTCGATAATATAGGCGGTGACCTCTTTTTTGTAAGGATTATATGGAAGGGAAGTGGTTCCTCCATCAATAGCAAATGTGTTGGTATTATATCCTCGAATAAGAGAATTGAGCTCTGTATGGGTATAAGTACCTCGAATATAGGCAGTAGGAACTCCATCGACACGAAGCACAGCACCAATCTGATACTCAGGACTATATTGGAGTAGTTTCCCAAAAGCATAGTACGAATCCGTATCAGGATCTCGTGGATGATAGGCGAGGGCACTTTTTCCAAGAATATCTTCTGAGAAGAGACTCGTTACCCCATAGGCTCCACTAGCTGAGTGCTGATACCCTCCAAATTGGTCATAATATTGTCGATTAGCCGTTGGATCAGGGACGGTTTTGGTTTGCATATATTGCGCTTCCATAGCATTGGATAGGGTAGCAACATCGGCAATTCGTTTGGTATTGTAGCGATTGGTTTGGATGACCTGAGTACTGGCGTAGGCAACTATAGAGAGAGTGGCAATAACGGATAAAACTACCAAAAGTTCAATAATGGTAAATCCAGAACGAAATTTTTTGGAAAAGAAGGTCATAAAGAAAATGATTACCTACCCATTGTAGGGGATTATTCCTGCGGGGTCAATACGAAATTTTTGGATTTCTTTTGACAAACTTCAGAAAAGTTACTACTCTCTCGGTCTAATAGGGGGTATTCCCCACATCTTTCTTCACAAGACTTTCATCATGTCAATCAAAAATCTCGTTATCGTAGAGTCACCTGCCAAAGGAAAAACTATAGAAAAATATCTTGGTAAAGACTTTACTGTCAAGGCTTCCATGGGGCATATTCGAGATCTTGAGAAAAAAGACCTGGGAATTGATATCGAAAATGGATTTAAACCTACATATATCATCTCGGAAGATAAAAAGAAAAACGTAAACGATCTCAAAAAACTTGCCAAAGAAGCTGAAAAAATCTGGATAGCGACGGACGAGGATCGAGAAGGAGAGGCGATAGGTTGGCACTTGTGTGAGGCACTCGGTATCGATGCGAGAACTACGGCTCGAATCGTATTTCATGAAATTACCAAAACGGCGATTGAAAATGCTATCAAAACTCCACGAACGATTGATTTGGACCTAGTAAATGCGCAACAATCAAGGCGAATTCTTGACCGACTCGTAGGTTTTAAAGTATCTCCTGTCCTGTGGCAAAAAATCAAAACGGGACTTTCTGCGGGGCGAGTTCAGTCGGTTGCGGTGAAACTCATCGTAGAGCGTGAACGAGAAATACTCGCTTTTAAGCCCGAAGAATCTTGGTCTATTGTGGCTCCCGCTGATAAAGATGGGATCAATTTCCAGATCGAACTCACCAAACTTGCCGGAAAAGTAGCGAAACTTAAAAATCAGAAAGATTACGAAAAAGTACTGGGAGCTCTTGGAGTGGATACTGCAGGTATTACTTATGGAGAATCCAAGCGAGGAGGAAAAGTGTGTGAAATCAAAGCTCCGCTTCATTTTGACCTCGTTGATGCGCAAATGAAGGAGTCAGCTCGAACGCCTGGAGCTCCATTTACGACTTCTACTCTACAGCAAGAAGCGAGTCGAAAGCTCGGGTATGGGGTTTCTCAGACTATGAGTATTGCGCAGAGTTTGTACCAAAATGGACATATCACCTATATGCGAACCGACTCGGTAAATCTCTCAGATTTGGCCATTGGAGCAGCGAAGGACTATATCGAAAAAACCTACGGAGCGAATTACACGGTTGCCGGAGGTCGTAAGTACAAAAATAAGCAAGCCAACGCTCAAGAAGCGCACGAGGCAATTCGACCTACTGATATTAGCAAAAATCCTGAAACCATTGGACTCGAAGCACAAGAAGCTCGACTCTACAAGCTTATTTGGGAACGAACCGTTGCGAGTCAAATGCAGGAAGCTCTCATTGAAACGACCACTTATACTTTTTCTCCACAAGAAGCGGATGGGCAGACTTGGATTTCTAAGGGTGAAGTGATAAAATTCCCGGGGTTCATGAAACTCTATGTGGAAGGTACGGATGATGAAGAAGAGTCCGACAGTCGATCCCTCCCAAAGATCAACAAAGGGGAAATAGTAAATACGGCCGTACTTCGAGGACTTCAATCCTTTTCTCGGCCACCAGCAAGATTTACGGAAGCAGCACTCGTAAAGAAGCTTGAATCTGAGGGTATTGGACGACCTTCTACCTATGCTCCGACTATTTCGACGATAGTAGACCGCGGGTATGTAGAAAAAATCGAAAAGAAGCTGGCTCCGACGGATATTGCTTTCACGGTAAATGACTTTCTAGAGGCAAATTTTGTGGACATGATGGACTACAAGTTTACGGCCAAAGTAGAAACGGAATTTGACCTCGTTGCTGAAGGAAAACTTGGTTGGGTGGAAATGCTCGAACGTTTTTATGGAAAATTTGAAAAGGATCTCGCCAAAGTAGAAGAAACCAAAGGAAAAGTTCAAGAAAAAGTAGGTCGTAACTGTCCTAAGTGTGAACACGGAGAACTTGTCTACAAATTTGGAAAAGCGGGGCGATTTATTGGATGTAACAAATATCCTGAGTGTGACTTTATCGAAAATATCCATAAGCCAGGTGAAGAGGAGTACCTCGCCAAACTCAAAGCCGAGCACGAAGGAAAACCATGTCCAGCTGGAGGAACGATTGTCGTAAAAAATGGTCGATTCGGTCCATTTCTCGCCTCTTCCGAGTATCCAGAAATCAAATGGATTGGTAAAATCCAAGACCCAAAGAGTGCCGAGCTTGAGAAAAAGCACGGAGGAGGAAAATGTGATAAGTGTGAAACCGGGATTATGCACGTGAAGAATTCTAAACGTGGACCATTTCTCGCTTGTGACAAATACCCCGACTGTAAGAATGCAAAAAATCTTCCTAAAGCGACGGATGATGGAGGAG
>JAQTZK010000044.1 GCA_028687815.1 Candidatus Altimarinota bacterium
TATGGGAAATACTGCGTAGGCAAGTTGCTCTTGGGATAAGCGAGATAAAAAATAGCTCTGATCTTTATCAGAATCAACTCATTTTAAGAGATGGAATCCAAGCGCGTCCTCATGTATTCTTGCATAATGACCCATGGCAATTTTATCATATCCAAATTCCCGCGCTTCTTCGGCAAACAGATCGAATTTTATAAGATTATTACAAAGAACATCGGGATTGGGAGTTATACCTCGTTCATATCCACTGTAGATATGTTGTATAATTCTTGCCTCATAGGCTTCTCGGTAGTCGAATGTAAAAAATGGTATTTCCAAATACGCAGCCACTTCACGAGCCACTTCAATGTCTTCTTGAGTTGGACAAGTTCCTGAATCTGCCAAATAATTGATCATAAAACCAGCATGCACTTCATGTCATGCTTGTTTGAGTAGATAAGCGGATACGGCTGAATCTACTCATCCAGAGAGACCTACAAGTATTTTCATGGAACTATTGAAGAAAATATACGGGATGGAAACCTATAGACTTGAGTTTGTCATAGGTAGCAGAGTAGGGGGTAGGTAGATTTTCCCAATCAAACCACTCCCATTGTTCACATTTGTCTATTTCCATAGCTTGAGGCGTGACATCATCGTCTACTTCTACCACTCCCGTCAAATTGATATAGTGTCGCGCTTCTTTCTCAAAGAACTCTTCGGTATAGGGTCCAAGAACGAGAGAATCTAGTTGAATTCAGGTTTCTTCAAGCGTTTCTCGGATCATGCCGTTTTCTACGGTTTCACCAAATTCCAGATGTCCGCCGGGGCACCACCACTCTCCATTTCCGAGTTTACCAATACGTTTCCCAAGCAAAACTTTGCCTCCCTTTACGATAAATACCGTCATTCCAACTCTTGGTACAGTGAGGCTCATATGGATTAAATAAAATTACTAAGATAGGCGTTTTGAATACTCCTGTATAAGAGCGGGTACTTCATTCCAGTGGGCTACTCTGGTGATATTTTTATGCAAATTACCATTTTGATTCCAAGGTTTATCGAGCAGAATTCCATGGATACCCAAAGAAGCAGCACTGTGGAGAAATTCTAAATTGTCATCAATAAGGATTTTGGCACCAATGGACTGACATACCTCACCCTTAGTTCGAGCACCTGATGCTTCATAGTGATTGGTGAAGTGAACTTGATTATTGAAATCGAATTCTGGCAAGTATCTCGCAAGCCAAGCTTTGGTAGCATTTTTTCGAAGTGATTCAGTACGTGCCGTAATAATATGAGTCGCATGACCCATCTCACGTAGTCGCATGACTCCATCCCGTGCTCATGATACAAGTGGAACGAGTGAGTTTTCTGGATCTTCAAGAAAATATTCATCAAAGAGTTGGTAGGCCATAGCCTCAGTAAGCCCAAGACCTGGAATCTTCCACCAATCATGCTGTACGACTGCTTCCTCAAATGGGATATTCCACTCAAATTTATTCCTTCCAAATTCGAAAATTCTCTCGAATGTACCAGCTAAAGTTTCATCGAGATCAATAGCAACGGTGAGTAAGTTTTGCATATAACTTTAGATAACATCCCCAATACCTTCCTTAGTTTTACTAATGACTTCCATGAAGTAATCTTCCAAAGTACCAGTGAGATCACTCACTTTTTGATTGGCCACGATTTTCCCAAAATGGATAATGGCAAAGTGGTCACAAATAGATTCTACGTCCGAGAGGATATGGGTATTAAAAAATATAGTTGTCCCTTCTGCTTTGAGCTCTAGCATGAGATCTTTTACCATTTTTCGTCCTACCGGATCGAGTCCACTCATGGGTTCATCCAGAAATACGATTTTTGGTCGATTGATAATCGCTTGAGCTAGCCCAATTCTTTGGAGCATTCCTTTGGAGTACTGAGCGAGTAGTTTGTCTTGAGCGTGCTCAAGACCTACTTTCTGAATGAGTGTATCGATTCGATCTTCGAGCTCCTCTTTGGGAATATCAAAAAATTTACCGTTGAATCTGAGAAATTCACGACCAGTGAGGTATTTGTATAGATACGTATTTTCTGGCATAAATCCTATGTGGTGGCGGATTTCACGAGTAAGCTCTGGAGATCCAAGTATTTGTAACTCTCAGGCTTCTGGTTCTAGAAGTCCCAGTATACATTTCATGGTAGTGGTCTTTCCTGCACCATTGGGCCCAAGGAATCCAAAAATCTCACCCGTGAGCACTTCTAGACTGACTCCGTGGAGAATTTCTTTACCGCTCAAGGTCTTATACACATTATTGAGTGATAGAATGGAGATTGATGGTACTTCTTCCGTAGTAGTATTAATTTTTTTCATACGCCTATTGTATAAAAGTAGGCAAAGTTGCCAAATTGATTTGAACTTTTTTGAGAGTAGTATAAAATACTCTGTTATTATTTAATTTAACTTTATGACAGAATTTGAATACGCCTACGAAATGGTAAAAATTGATACTCCAGCTCCAGCATTTGATTTGCCAGCTTACGACCCAATAAAAGACGATGAAACTCGAGTATCTCTTGCATCACTCGCGGGTACTTGGTCCGTACTTTTCTATTATCCAGCTGACTTTACTTTTGTTTGCCCTACGGAGCTCAAAGATATGGCAGATGAAAAGGCTCGTTTTGATGCAGCTCATGTTACCGTTCTTGCAGCCTCAACTGATACGGTTTTCTCACACCGAGCTTGGGTAAAACACGAAGGTCTTATGAAGGATTTTCCATATCTTATGCTCGCTGACCATACGGGTGCGGTTGCAGATATGTATAATATCTATGATCATGAGAGCGGAATTGCGGCCCGAGGAACCTTTATTATTGACCCTGCAGGAGTCATCCGAGGGATCGAAGTAACGAGCGGTCCACTGGGAAGAAATAGTGAAGAACTACTTCGAAAAATTGAAGCCCTTCAGTTTATGTCAGAAAATCCAGGAGTTGCTTGTCCAGCCCGATGGAAAAAAGGATCAAAAACGCTTACGCCATCAATTAAAATCGCGGGAGAAGTTGCCGAACAACTCAATTAACTTGATATTTTTAAATCGGGACCGAAAAACGGTCCCGATTTTTTTGAATTATTCAAGGGTCTCTTTTGACAATTGCGTCAAAAGTATATACTCATCGCGTTATTATTACTTTTATACATGACTTCAGAAGCAAATATTGATGATTATTATGCACAAGTCCCACTTTCGCCAGCGGAAGGGGGTGGAGATGCAAAGACAGGTGGTCTAAAATTGAAAATCAAGGCGAAGAAAATTTCTGATACGGTTTCCTCCGAAACTCCAGTATCTACTCCCGCTCCCGATGTGCTTGAGAAAAAACCTCAGGCATTTGTTCCGACGATTACGTTTGAAAAGCCAGCTCCCATTGTAGCAAAGCCGCCCGTGCGACTTGATCGACCTACAGAAAAGAAAGCCTATGTACCACAAAAGCCTTCAGTTCCACGACCAGTTGCTCCAAAGCCAGTCTCAGAAAATCTAACAAATTCAAACGAAACTCCCGTACCAGCTCCAGCTTTTGTTCGATTTGATACCAATCGAAATTTTAAAGTGCGGAAACCGCAAACGCCTCGTATTTCTTTTGCTCCAGCGCCAAAAATAGTAGTTACACCACGGCCGAATACGGAATCAAAACCAGGAACACCAACAGGAAATTCCACAGGGACTCCAGCTGCTGGTGCACCAAATCGACTTCAAGCCTACGCCAAGACGCATCAAAATGCTCCGAAACGTGGACGAAATTCACTTCCAAATAAAAAACCTGGAACAGGTCCTGGAGGTGCGACTACGACGTATGAAAAACCAAAAAAAGGATTCAAGACTTCTGGTACTCCTGAGGATGATGGAAAATTCCGACGAGGAAAGAAAATTGCTCAAGATCGACGAGAAAAAGATTCCAATGTAAATCAGATTCTCGTAGACCGAACGGGACAAGAAATTGCTATTCCAGAAATGCTTTCAGTAAAGGAATTTTCAGAGAAAATGGGAGTTCCACTCGTAAAGGTTATAGGAGAATTGATGAAAAATGGAATGATGACCAACATTAATACCAAGATCGACTTCGATACTTGTTACCTTATTGGTGAGTCATTTCAAGTAAAAATTACCAGAGAGGCAACTACTGACGCATCCGTTTCCGATATTATGGATGGAAATATCAGTGAGCTTCTCAAAAATGACGATCCAGAAAAACTTGTCACTCGAGCTCCGATCATTTCCATCATGGGACACGTTGACCATGGAAAAACTTCCATCCTCGACTACATACGAAAAACTCAAGTGGCTTCTGGAGAAGCAGGAGGAATTACTCAAAAAATTGGAGCTTACCAGGTAGAGAAAGATGGAAAGAAAATAACATTCCTGGATACCCCGGGTCATGAGGCATTCTCTATTATGCGTTCTCGAGGAGCGAAGCTTACAGATCTAGCGGTTATTGTTATTGCAGCTGATGAAGGAATGAAACCACAGACCATCGAATCTATTAATCACGCAAAAGCAGCAGATATCCCTATGATTATTGCTGCCAACAAGATGGATAAGCCAGGTGCTAATCTTGACCTTATTCGAGGGCAACTCGCAGAACAAGGACTTCAACCAGAAGAATGGGGAGGAAACACCGTTATTGTGCCAGTTTCTGCACATACTGGTCTCGGAATTGAAACTTTGTTGGAAATGATTCTACTTATCACTGATATGCAAGAGCTCAAAGCTCATCCAACTCGAGCAGCTATTGGTACGGTAATTGAATCTCATTTGGATGCTAAGCTGGGACCACTTTCTACGGTATTGATCAATGCGGGACTCCTTAAGAAAGGAGATTACATTACTTGTGCTCATGCATCAGGACGTGTTCGAGCTCTCAAAGATTACCGAGGAAAGAATATGGACGAAGCAGGGCCAGCAACTCCTGTTCAAGTTATCGGACTTTCTCATGTAATCGAAGGAGGTGACTTACTTCAAGTTATGCCAGATTCAGAAACAGCCGCAAGAAAAGCACATGAATATCAAATTGCCAAGAGTACCAAATCTATCCACAATTTTGAAGGTGCTTCATTGAATATGCTTCTGACTCGTATCAAGACGGGTTCTTTGAAACAACTCAAGATAGTTTTGAAATGTGATTCAAATGGTTCACTTGAAGCACTCAAGTCATCACTCGGAAAACTTTCCACTGATGAAACGCAAGTTACTTTTATCCACTCTGGAGTGGGAGAAGTAAATGATTCAGATGTGCTTATGGCAGGTACTTCTCAAGCACTTCTCGTAGCGTATAATGTTTCTGTAAATATTCACGCACGTCACACGCTTGCGAATTCCAAGATTGAATTCATCGATAAAAAGGTTATTTACCATATTATTGAGAAAGTCGAAGCGATTATTACGGGCATGGTCGATTTGAGATATGACATGGTGGAACTCGGACATGCAAAAATCAAAGCTATTTTCTTTTCTAGTAAAGATAAACTTATTATCGGTATGGAGGTGAAGGATGGTAAGATAGAAAATAAGGCAAAAATTCGAGTGGTTCGAGATGGAGAAAAAATTGGAAATGGAGAAGTACTCAATCTCAAAACTGGTCCACTTGATGTACATGAAGTGCTCGCAGGAGACGAGTGTGGAATTAGTTTCAAGGGGGATGTAAAAATTGAAATTGGAGATGTGATTGAACTGTATAAAATGGTAGCACGTAAATAATCCACATATGCTTAACGGGATTCCTCTTTTTTCTAGCCTCTCTGAATTGGAAAAATCTACTGTAGCCCTTTTTGCTCAAGAGCGAAAAATCAATGCAGGAACGGTTCTTTTCTCTGAGAATGATGACGCTACTGCTATGTATATAGTAAAATCTGGTAAACTAAAAATATACCGAGATCGAAGTTCTGGAGAAGTACCACTTGGGTTTGTTCAACCTGGGGAAATAGTAGGTGAAATGGCCTTGTTTGATACCACAGCCCCAAAGCGACGTGTTGCTTCGGTAAAAGCACTGGAAGATACCCTACTCGTAGTTATTGTTGATTATGCCATTATGGAGCTTTCTCGTAAGCATCCTTTGGTGTATGCCAAGATACAACAAGTCATCAAAATTCGAAACGAAGAAAATATTGCCAAGCGACAGGCAGGAATCTAATGATTTTTAAAAAAAGATTTGCGCACCAGTACCTTTTGCATACAATGCGCTGGCTTTAGTTGTATATCCAAACCTGTATTTTCCGCATCCAGTATGCCAAAAGAAGATAATATCGAAGTGGAGGGAGTCATTGTGAATACCCTCCCTGGTGCCGTTTTTGAGGTCAAACTCCCCGATGAATTCGGGGGGAATGTCATCCAAGCATACATATCAGGAAAAATGAGAAAGCACTTTATAAGCTTGATAGTCTGAGACTCTGTTCTCGTCCATCTTACCCCGTATGACCTCACTAAAGGTCGTATCGTATTCCGAAAAAAATAACTATGAAAGTTCGACCTTCTGTAAAAAAAATCTGTGATAAATGCTCTATCATCCGACGAAAAGGTGTGGTACGAGTAATTTGTGAGAATCCAAAACACAAACAACGTCAAGGTTAATTTATATCATTTATTTACAACGCATGGCACGAATTGCTGGGGTAAATCTCCCCACTGGAAAACACGCAGAAATCTCTCTTATGTACCTTTATGGTGTAGGACGACCTTTGGCGCAAACTATCCTAGATAAACTTGGTATCGAACGAAACCGAAAGATCGAAACCCTCGATGAATCTGAGCTTGACCTCATCCGTGAGGAACTTAAGCAATATGTTATCGAAGGAGACCTCCGACGAGAAGTTCAACAGAACATCAAGTTGCTTCAAGAAATCAACTGTTATCGTGGACAACGACACAAGAAGCGTCTTCCAGTTCGTGGACAACGAACTAAGACGAACGCTCGAACTCGTAAGGGTAAGGCGGTTGCAATTGCTAATAAGAAAAAATAATTATCCAGTATGGCACCAACTCTCAAAAGAAGTAAAAAAACTCGAAAAAACGTTGCAGAAGGAATCGTTTCGATTACTGCAACGCTCAACAATACTCATGTGGTTGTTTCCGATAAAGAAGGAAATGTGCTCACTTGGGCAACCGGTGGAAGCTCAGGCTTCAAAGGGGCTCGAGAAGCAACTCCATATGCGGCTCAGATTACGAGTGAAAATGCTCTTTCAAAAGCAAAGACACTTCATGGTCTAGAAAAAGCTATTGTGTACATCCGAGGTATCGGAGCTGGTCGTGAACAAGCGATCCGTGGAATTATCAATGCTGGAGTAGACCTTCAGGCTATCTTTGATATCACTCCAGTACCACACAACGGGTGCCGAAAAAAGAAAATTCGAAAACTATAATTCTTCTCAAACATGCGTTACACAGGACCAAAAACCAAACTCTGCCGTCGCGAAGGAGTCAATCTCTTCGGATCTGAGAAGTATGATCTTTCTCAAAATCATCGAAAGCCACTTGGAGCAAAATTCGGAAAAACTTCCGGTTTCGGACTTCAACTTCGAAAGAAGCAAACGGCAAAACGAATGTACGGAGTGAGCGAGAAACAATTCGCGAACTACTACAAGAAGGCAAGTAATACTCCAGGAGTTACCGGAGATCACATGCTTTCTATGCTAGAGCGCCGACTTGACACCGTAATTTTCCGATCTAACTTTGCTCGAACTCCGATGCAAGCTCGCCAATTCGTTGGTCATGCTCACTTCATGGTAAATGGTAAAAAGGTAAACATTCCTTCATACCAAGTTTCTGTTGGTGATGTGATTGAGCTTCGAGAAAAAATGAAAGAATCCCCAATTTACAAGGGGCTTATCGCAGAATACGAAGCATTTATCAAATCAAACTCAAACGGTAACGTTACGAGTACTAAGTGGCTTGAGGTTACTCCTACTAAGCTCATGATTACGATTAAAGCACTTCCTCAAAAAGAAGACTTCGATCCTACTATCGACATTGGAAAAATTATTGAGTTTTACTCAAAATAGCATTATTTTTATCGTAAGAAAACTCACCCCTACCGTATGCATATCATTCACAACACGATCGGTGTACCAAAGATTCTTCAGGAACCTGTTGGAATCAATTCTGCGAAATTCACAGTGCAACCACTTCCTTCTGGATTTGGTGTAACTATTGGTAATTCACTTCGACGCGTTATGCTTTCATCTATTCCAGGATGTCGCGTAACTGGAGTTAAGATCAAAGGAATTTCTCACGAATACGCAACTATTCCAGGAATTAAGGACAGCGTTCTCGATATTCTTCTTAATCTCAAGGGACTCGTAGTTTCTATGAATTCTGGAGATCTCGAATGGATTCATTTGACAAAGACGAAAGCTGGAACTGTTTCTGCTGCAGATATTCGATCAAGCTCTTCCCTTACTATCCAAAATCCAGATCTCTATATTACAGAAATTGATCGAGATGGTTTTGAGCTCGATATGTCTATCCGAATTGAGAAATCAGTAGGATATGTATCAGTAGAAGAGTTAAAGGAAAAAGAAGAAGATGTGAATGTGCTTCTGGTTGATGCAAATTTTTCACCAGTAATTTCAGTAAAATACGACGTAAAAAATCAACGTGTTGGTGAAATGACCAATCTTGATGCGCTCGAAATCACTGTAGTTACCAATGGAATTATGTCTCCTGAAGATGTACTTCGTTTTTCTGGTGATATGCTCGCCTCCTACTTTGGTATCTTCAATGAAGAAGGACTTCAAGTGGAAGGATCATTCATTGGAAATATCAAAGAAATTCTGGAAAGAGAAAAGTTGGAAATTAAGAGTGAACTTGAGAAAGAGACGTATACACCAATCGAAATTATTGGTTTATCTCCTCGAACACTCAATGCCCTCGTCAACGGTGAAATTCTCTCTATCGAGA
>JAQTZK010000045.1 GCA_028687815.1 Candidatus Altimarinota bacterium
GATCGGGGAGATGGTTTTGTGCTGCTGCTGTCTCTGCTACTTGTTTAAAACGTTCCAGCACTTGTGCATCGGAATCTACAGAAAAATCAATAAGCAAACGATCCGTTGATCGTATCTCACGATTCTGTGGATTTTCAATGAATGCACCATTGAGTACAAATCTCAATTTTACGTCATTTCGTGCTCTATGTAGGATATTTTTTGAGTCAACTAGGTAATTTGATCCAAAATTCCAACCAATATTACTCATAAAATGTCACCAAGTAACTCAGGCATCATGAATATGAATGAGAGATCAGGTATTGGAATGAAGGTGTACTCTATCTTCCGGTGATTCTTTGGAAGGATCAACGGAACAACTCGCCAATTCTTCCATATACTCATCACCATCAAAATTTATAAATTCTGTTTTGAGATATACCAAAAAATTCGCATGATAGTGAACTTTGTGGGAAGATCATCCGTGAATACCTATAGATTCGAGTAGATGAGGAACAGAGAGTAGACTACCAATGGTGATTCCTATCCCGAGCAAGAATATTCCAATAGAGCAGAGGATATATTGACTGACAGTATAAGGAGGGGTGATTGATTTCATTTGAGGAGAATTAATAAGATTGTAAGTTTTTGATTGTTTCTGAAGGTCTAAGACGTATACTATCAAAAAAAGACTATGCACCAATTTTATATACCGAGTTTTTTGAGTAAAAAAGCTTTTACACTTGTAGAGCTGATTGTGGTAATTGCTATTTTGGCGGTACTTTCCACTATTTCTTTCATAGCGTACACCAATATGATGAGTGATGCGCGTAATTCTGTCAGAAAGACAGATATGTCTGAAATGAAAGTTCGGTTGCGTGGAACGGCACAAAAACTTTGAGCCTTTCCGGTTCCAACCAATCCTATTACTCTCTCAAATAGTGGTGTATTAGCGGTGACTCAGGGATGGTCAGATTCTATAGAGACAGATAATGGGAGCTCCTTCCGTACGGATCCTCGAACAAATAATCCATATCTGTATGCTACGGTAACCAACCGACAAGGATACCAGTTGGGTATGACTTTTGAACTTGGATCTGATACATATTCTAGCTTTGTGGACGGAGACTATATACCACTGGCTCCGTATGTATTTCCGAGTCTCTTACTTGCAACTACAGCTACTGGAAGCATAGAAATCAACTCTGCTATTGGATCATGAGCTGTCAATCGTACTCAATTCATTGTAAATAACGGAACTCTGAATCTTCCTTATACCAATCAGGGAAAACCAGTTGCAAAGGCATTAAGTTTTTCATGAATAATTTCAGAGTCTGGAGTGCGACTTCCAAGGTCAAGTAATTATTCCAGCTGCCAATCTATTTATGAAGGGGGGAAAAGCATGGGACCGGGAGACTATCTTATTGTCAGTAGTACAGGAGCATTGGTACTTGCACCCTGCATTATGAATCCTCCGACTTACTAAATTTTCAATGGACGGTATTCTGTAGAAATCCATACGTGATGAGGAAAATTTATCTAAAAAGTGAGGCTCTAAAAAAAGTGCAATAAAAGATTTGCAACCAAATACATTTCCCATATACTCTGCCCCGCACTTGGAGCTGTAGCTCAGTTGGTTAGAGCGTCCGCCTGTCACGCGGAAGGTCGCGAGTTCGAACCTCGTCAGCTCCGCCATTTAGCTTCGCTGAATGGAATCAAGTTGCAAGCCACACCCACACCTGGGGCCTTAGCTCAGTTGGCTAGAGCGCCTGTTTTGCACGCAGGAGGTCAAGAGTTCGACTCTCTTAGGCTCCACCATCAATTCTCGCATTTTTCTGCAAAAACCCTCAATAGACGGTTTCCAAAGAATTTTGTATTTGTCACTTTTTAGTAATTTGTTCTATGGGAGTTCGTAATAAACGTCCGCGTCAAGATAACTACTCCGTAAATCATAAGGGTAGAAAATCTGGAAAAAAGATCGAGCACGCAATCGGTCACTTCAAAAAACTTCAAACGCGTCTCGCATTTGAAGGCGAAACTCTTTGGCTCAAAAACGCCGTTGAAATCGTTATGAAGAAATTTAAGAAGTATTCAATTAATCCTAATAAGATTTAAATATGGCACGACTTACTACTCACGCTCATCGCAAGATTAAACGAGCCATGGAACGAATCACTAAGAAGATGCGTAAAACTAAGCAAAAATAAGCTTTGCAAAAACGCTTGTTTCGCTACAATTAACACACTTTTAATTTTCTATTTTTAAAAATATGGCTACTTTCGACCGTTCAAAACCACATGTGAACATCGGTACTATTGGTCACGTTGACCACGGTAAGACAACAACCACGGCTGCTATCAGTATGGTTCTTTCCAAGAAATTTGGAGGAGACGTATTTGCCTTCGATCAAATCGATGCTGCTCCAGAGGAAAAAGCACGAGGTATTACGATCAACACCGCTCATATTGAGTACGCAACTGCTACTCGTCACTACGCTCACGTTGACTGTCCTGGTCATGCTGACTACGTAAAGAATATGATTACTGGTGCCGCTCAAATGGACGCTGCGATTCTTATCGTTGCGGCTACTGACGGACCTATGGCACAAACTCGAGAGCACATTCTTTTGGCTCGACAAGTTGGAGTTCCATACATCGTAGTATTCATGAACAAGTGTGACATGGTGGACGATTCAGAAATGCTCGACCTTGTTGAAATGGAAATCCGAGATCTTCTTTCTAAGTATGAGTTCCCTGGTGATGACACTCCAGTTATCCGAGGTTCTGGTCTCGTAGCTCTTGAAAATCCTACTGATATGGATAAGGCCTACGGAGCTAAGACTATTATTGAACTTTTCGAAGCTATTGAAACGTACGTTCCAGTTCCTGAGCGAGCTCTTGATAAGCCATTCATTATGCCAGTTGAAGATGTATTCTCAATCAAGGGTCGAGGTACGGTAGTTACTGGAAAGATTGAACAAGGAATTATCAAGGTAGGAGACACTATTGAAATCGTTGGTCTTCATGATACACAAACTACTACTATTACTGGAGTAGAAATGTTCCACAAACTTCTTGACCAAGGTCAAGCTGGAGACAACGCTGGTCTTCTTCTTCGAGGTATTGAGCGAGATCAGGTTGAACGAGGACAAGTTCTCTCTAAGCCAGGATCTATTAAGCCACATACTAAGTTTGAAGCTGAGGTATACGTACTTACTAAAGACGAAGGTGGACGACACACTCCTTTCTTCAAGGGATACAAACCTCAATTCTACTTCCGAACTACTGACGTTACTGGAGCTATCGAGCTTCCAGCTGGTGTAGAAATGGTTATGCCTGGTGATAACATTCAGATGACTATTGAGCTTGGACAGCCTATTGCGATGGACCAAGGACTCAGGTTTGCGATCCGTGAAGGAGGACGAACGGTTGGTTCTGGAGTTGTTGCTAAGGTTATTGCCTAATACCATTTTTGAGCTGAGCCGGAAGTATTCGGCTCAGCAACTAAAGTACTATTACTTACTTATTGTATGACTTCAAAAAAAGGAAGTATTCGCATCGTTGTTCGATCATTTGAGCATAAACTCATTGATGAGGCAGTTCGCAAGATTGTAACTACCGCTAAGGACTCTGGTGCAGTTGTCGTTGGACCAATTCCACTACCAACAAAAATCGAAAAAATTACACTCAATCGATCTACCTTTGTTAACAAAGATGCTCGAGAGCAATTTGAAATCCGACGCCACAAGCGTTTGATTGACATCAACGAACCTACTTCCAAGACTCTTGAACTTCTCCAGTCAGTGAATATCCCTGCAGGAGTTGGAGTTGATATTAAAATCGCATAATTATGTCTAGAGTTTGCATGCTTACGGGCAAAAAAACAGGTGTTGGAAACAATGTTTCACACTCTGTACGAAGAACCAAAAGAAAATTTTACCCAAATTTATTTTGGAGAAACATCAAAGATCCTGAGTCAGGTATGACCCTTCGATTGAAACTTTCCGCTAAGGCGATTAAGACTCTCAAAAAGAAAGGTATCCTGTAAAACTACTGCGTAGTACTTACCTTGCCCTGGTGGTGGAATGGTAGACACGCAGGACTTAAAATCCTGTTTCTTCGGGAGTACGGGTTCGAGCCCCGTCCGGGGCACCAATCATACTCAAGCTCCCAATTCTCAATCAATTATTTCTTATATGTTAAAGATTCGACTCTCTCGTGTTGGTAGAAAACACGTACCAATCTACAGAATTGTAGTAACCGAGCATACTCAGGCTGCCAAGCATGGTTATATCAAGGTTCTTGGTCACTACAATCCTATTACTAAGGCTTTGGAATTCGATGCAGTTGAAGCGGAAAAGTACATCAAAAATGGTGCACAATACTCTGAAACTATGGCAAAGATTCTTAAAAAGAGCGCGTAATGTCTGCTAAAGATTTCTTGACACTCATTGTTGAGGCTTTGGTTATCAATAAAGAGGATATTGTCATTGAACAAAAAGAAGACGAACTTGGTACCTTAGTTACTCTCAAGGTAAATAAGGAGGATATGAAAACTATTATTGGTCGTGAGGGCAATACTATTTCTGCCATTCGAACCGTACTTAGAGTCTATTGATCGAAACAAGGTGCTCGAGTTAATCTCAAAGTACTTGAAGATGAATCCCGTTAATCGGGATTTTTTCTTGCGTTTTCCTCTACTACTTGTACTATTCTGCCAACCTATAATTTGAATTTATGTTTATTGAAATCGCAAGCGCTGCAGGACCTGATCTTGTCAATTCTTCCTATGAGCTTTCCGATGTAGTGCGGATAGCTATAGCTCTTGTGGTATTGGTATCTGGATTTATGGCGGTACTTTTCATTATTTGGGGAGGTGTCATGCTGATTCTTTCTGGGGGAAAGGACGAAAAAGTAAAACCAGCAGTGAATTCCATTCGCTTTGCTGTTCTTGGTATCATTGTTATTATCATAGCTCTTTTTGTCACTCCAAAAATTGGAGATATGCTCGGACTTAATGTGAGTAAATACGTAGATCCAAAAGAGATTTTTTCTACCATACAAAGTCTTTCTGGTAAGTTTTTTGGTTCTACATCGTGAATTGAGCTTGGTACCAATAATAGCCCAGTTATTGATGATAGCTTTGATCGTTTCTAGTCAACATGAGTTGATATGAGGTAAACCCTACTATTTCTTGCGAAATAGTAGGGTTTTTTGTTTGGATTTTTGGACTCAAGTCCGGCAATCATAATCCGTGTAGGCTTCATAATTTATTATGACAGCATTGCTGGTTTCCTGAATACGAAAATCTCGAATTGGCAGTACTGAGATAGTTTTTTCTCAAACATTACTTAAGTAGTTATCAATAGTGACTGCACCTGACTCAAAGAGAGTTTCATTGGTAATGTTTCTTACATGTGGTGCAGAAGAAAGTAACTCAATGGTATTTCCGGCAAGCGACTGAATATCTCCATCACCTCGTGTGAAATAGGGGATTCTTTTTGACCAAAGTAACACAGAGCTTGTATTATAAAATTCGAGGTTTGCACTATACTGACCGGTAGTACTTGGAGTTGGGGCTATATTGGTCATATACATACGAATAGGATTACTCGCATTCATATTTCTTGTTGAACCACTGAAAGTATAGATATAGCTTGTTCCAGAAATGGCAAGTGTGTCATTTGGGTCGGTGAGTGATTGCCAACTTCCACTCTGCCATTGTTCCAAAGTAATATCCCCGGTTCCGGTTGGATTTGTAGGTGTGGTCCCTCCATCGAGGGTTATTACTAGTCTACCGAGAGACAAGAGTGGTACAGCTGGGCCATCGGTGGCATTTTTTTCAATAGTGGATCCATTTTTAGTACTGTCACGCATTTGAAAAAGACCATTTCTTCCTCCTATAAGCAAGCTATCATTCAAAAACCGTACGCTCATAGGATGTTGAATCCCTGTAGCTCTTGTGGTAATAGCAGCGAGATTTTTGGTGGTAGTATTCCAAAAAAGAATTTGTTCATTATTAGAGTCTGCCATAGCTAAGATAGTACCTGTTCCAGAAATACTACTCATTCCACCAAATTCTGTTTCGAGTGGTTGACCAATAGTTCCACCACGTACTCCACTTCCAATAATACGAGTAGCACCTGAGAGTATACTGAGTCCATCATTCGCAATTTGATAATTTCCTACAGTTTTATTTTCATCTTTCGATAAACCAATGGCGTGGTATGTTACCAAATATTGCTGATTTGGAGTATTAGTACAGACACCACTCATGCTTTCAGTGCCAATAAATAACGTATCTCCATCTGTTTGCAAAATGGCACCTGAGGTCGTAACTGTAGTAGAAGCTCATCCATCTATTCGCTCAACTGGGAAGACACTAACGGACGATATTCGTCGCGTTTGAGCATTCTCATTTTTATGGGTAACCAATTTTGTTTCTGTTTTTTGAGTTACATCGATTCATGCAGTAACAAATGTTATAATTCCAGAAATAAGAAGACCAAATAAAGTAAGTGCCACAAGAACTTCTATGAGGGAGAAACCTCTGGTATAGTTATTTTTTGATAGAGTGGTAGACATTTTATTGAGTTTTTTTGGAGCTGTAGAAGGTGTGGTATTTCCAAGAGTTGGTCATGATTATACACAAAATATATAAAAAGACTTTTCTCTTTGCAAATTTCACCTTTTTGCCTATATTTTAAGCGAAAATTCAGTCTTTTTTTATGTCACAAGATTTCGAAAACGAGCTTCCCCTTTCCGAAGACTCTGAAGGTAGTGTTTCTGAGGAAACTTCCCCAGAACAAACCAATATCGCCGCCCTTCCGAGTGCGATGTCGTACGTCGGAGACTCCGATAGATCGATTGTTGAAGAAATGGAAAATTGTTATCTTGACTACGCGATGAGCGTTATCGTCATGCGTGCTCTTCCAGACATTCGAGATGGTCTTAAGCCGGTTCATAGGCGTATCTTGTACGCTATGTACGACGGCGGAGTTCGAGCTACCGGAAAGCACCGAAAATCTGCTCGTGTAGTCGGAGATGTTCTTGGAAAGTATCACCCACATGGAGATACTTCGGTATACGAGGCTATGGTTCGTATGGCACAGGATTTTGCGATGCGATATACCCTCGTAGATGGACAAGGAAACTTCGGTTCTATGGATGGAGATAGTGCGGCTGCTATGCGTTATACGGAGGTAAAAATGGCCAAACTCGGAGAATTAATGCTCAACGATATCGACAAAGAAACCGTTGATTGGCGAGATAACTACGATGCGAGTACCAAAGAGCCAACCGTACTCCCGACTCGTATTCCAAACCTCCTTTTGAATGGTTCGGTAGGTATCGCGGTAGGTATGGCAACGAATATGCCTCCACACAACCTTGGTGAAGTCGTAGATGCTCTCCAATTCATGCTCAAGGCAGATCCTTCAGAAGTAACTATTGATTCACTCTTGGAATACATCAAGGGACCAGATTTTCCAACGGGAGGTATTGTGTATAACAAGAAAGACATTGCGACGGCGTATGCTACAGGTCGCGGTTCTATCATTATGCGAGGACGTGCAGAAATTGATGAGCTTAAGAGTGGAAGACGAGTGATTATTATCAACGAAATCCCGTACCAACTCAACAAAAAAACCTTTATTGAGAAGATTGCTGAACTCGTTCAAGAAAAAATCATTGTCGGAATTTCTGATCTTCGAGATGAATCCAACAAAGAAGGAGTACGAATTGTGATTGAACTTAAGAAAGATGCGTTCCCGAAGAAGATTCTCAATCAACTCTACAAGTTGACTCCACTTCAATCAAGTTTTGGATACAACATGATTGCTTTGACGGATCGTGGAATGCAACCGAAGCTATTTAATCTTCAAGAAATCCTTGAAGAATTTATTGATCATCGAAAGGAGGTCGTTACTCGAAGAACTCAATACGAACTCAAAATAGCTCAAGCACGAGCTCATATCCTCGAAGGATTGAAGATCGCTCTCGACAATATCGATGCGGTTATCCGAACCATCAAAGAATCACCTACCAAAGAAGAGGCAAAAACCAATCTGATGGTAAAGTTCAATCTTTCTGACAAGCAGACGGATGCGATTCTCGAAATGCAACTTCAACGTTTGGCAGGTTTGGAGCGAAAGAAAATCGAAGACGAGCTTGCGGAAAAACTGCTGCTTATTGCGGATCTCCTCGATATCCTCTCAAAACCAGTGCGTGTTGCGACGATTGTCGGAGATGAACTTGCCGAAATCAAAGATAAATATGGAGATGCACGACGTACTGAGATTCAACCCAATGCGATTGGTGAATGGTCTCCAAAAGACACCATCCCTAACGAAGATGTGGTGATTACCCTCTCGAAGAATTCGTATATCAAGCGCATCAAGTCAAGCGCTTTCCGTACGCAACGACGAGGTGGAAAGGGGGTGACTACTACCGTGAAAGATGAAGATGAGGTAAAACTTCTCCTCTCTACACAAAATCACAGTGATCTCCTATTCTTCACGAATACGGGTCGAGTGTTCCGATTGCCAGCTTACGAGATTCCCGAGTCACAGCGAACGGCTAAGGGGCAACCAATTATCAATTTTGTTTCTCTTGCTAAAGATGAATCTATTGAGGCGATTCTCGATATCTCCACGACACAAGGGAAGCACTTTGCGCTCGTTTCCAAGAAGGCGATTATCAAGCGAGTAGATTACGAAGATCTCGCAAATATCCGATCTTCTGGCCTCATTGTTATGAAACCAAAAGACGGTGATGAGCTTGGATGGGTACTTTCTACCAATGGTGAGGACAAAATTCTCATGGTTTCCAAGAAAGGAAAGGCTATTCAATTCTTCGAGTCTGATGTCCGA
>JAQTZK010000046.1 GCA_028687815.1 Candidatus Altimarinota bacterium
ATGATGGCACCTCGATTTGAAAAAAAGATACCCATCATTTTTTTCACCCACCATATTGGTGATGCGGAGTTTGCTACCTATCCGCGCAGGATTGGCCAAGTAGCCAGATGAATTTACAGGTGGTTATTTCAGTGCTATATTACCACTCCCGCTATCGCGGTTTCTGAATCTACCAAACAAGAACTTATCGAAAGGTTTGGTTACCAAGCAAGCAACATAACGGTGATTACCAACAGTACTCATATCGTTCCTATCAAAAAAATCGATTGGAAAAAGAAAACAAACAATATACTTTTTCTGGGTCGACTCACTGCGGTGAAGCGGACAGAAGATACGATTCGAGCCTTTTTCTACGCACTCGATGCTATTCCTACGGATGTGCAACTTTCTATTATTGGAAATAGTCGAGACAAGACCTATGTTACACGTCTCATGAATCTCACAGAAGAGCTCGAAATTGCTCATAGAATTACTTTTCATGGATATATTCCACGGCAAGATTTTGAATCCATTATCACTACCCATCGTGTTATGCTTATTCCTTCTCAAAAAGAGGGTTTTGGACTCGTGGTATTAGAGGCAAATGCCTATGGACTGCCTGTTATTGCCTATGATGTGGCTGGACTCAAAGATAGTGTTATTCCGGGGGTGAATGGGGTCCTCGTTCCAGATGGAGATTATCGGGCTATGGGAAAAGAAATTATCCGAATTTTTGAACATCCCGAAGCTCACAAACAACTCGCAGAATCAAGTTTGGAGCATATCAAACATATCAACACGTGGGAGAAAAATATTGATGAATTTGAAGCGATTATTCTATCGCAAATAGCGGGTTGAAATATATAGATTATATAGTCGTATGTAGAGATAATTGAGGAAAGTATATTATCCACAACTCAAATATTTCTGAACTATAAAAAGCAGGATGAACTATTCACCCTGCTTAAGAAATTATTTATTCATACGATGTTGATCATTGCTTTGTTGTTGTCCTTTGTTACAACCTTGCTGGTCTTGATTGCCACCCTGATTTCCTTTGCTACATTGCTGAGTTTTGTTACCCCCTTGCTGCCCTTTATTGCCTTGATGAAGTCATGATTTATTACTTGATTTTGAAGGAACTACCATCCCCTGATCCTTGAGAGTCTCTATGAGTTTATTCTGAAGTGATCCTCGACTATTGACCTCATTTGCTGAGAGATATTTGGAAATATCTACGGAAGTTTGGTATCCATTCGTATTCAAAGCTTTAGAAAAACCTCGAAGATGATTGTAAGAAGCTCCTCCTATGTTGGTAAATACAAGTTGTATATCCTCATTATCCGTCATTTTTATCGTCTTTAGGTTATCTTCAATGTCGAGCATTTCTATCTTGAGCCCCACTTCAAGTGCTGCCTGTCGAGAGCTATTTCCTTCAGCCTTCAATGTATCAAATGTGGATTGAAAGTTTGCATACCCAGTGGGAAGAGGAAGTGAATAACGATCCAAAAGCACTCGTACTGCATCCATATGTTGTTGTTCAGATTTGGAAATATTAGAAAATACAGCATCTGGATATACGGTAGCAAAATACGAGTAGAGATCTCTAGCTACCATTTCCTCACGATATTGGTAAATAAGCGCTGTTTTTTCAGCTTCTGAAAGCGTGGCTACAGGAATGGTAGTCAAATCCAATGTTGGATTATGTTGCATGGAAGTGCTATTTTTCATAGGATTTCCATAGGAGGGAATATTCACAGATGAAGTGACAAATTTTCCATTAGCCCATCCTGTTTGCGAAAGCATTATACCAGAAATAACGAGTCAGCCGACTACCATTCCAGTAATAATTTTTGATGTAGTTTTCATAATTTAAAAATAATGAGATTTAGTGAATCCAGAAAACATATCTGGTTCACTTATTCATACGAATATCCTCATTATTTTTATTCAGAAAATTTTAATAATCTCTAAATCATCCATTTCAACCACCTTCTCAAAACCAAGGAAGTATACGATCTGCTATAAATTTTCCATCAGATTTGAGTGATCCAATGACTCGGACACGCTTTCCAATTTGCAACTTCACACTTGATCCGATCTTTACTTCTCAGAAATCTATATCACTGGTAGTAGCATCCAGAGCACGAATAGTTATAGTATTTCCTTTGATAGCAGTAATAGTTCCAGCAATTCGTCCACCAACTGGATTATTCCAGCTGGAAGCCTGATATACAAAGTTGGAAGCCTCAGGGAACGTATCAAAAAATTCTGAGTGAAGAAATGGACCAACTCAACTCAACTTAAGTATTGGGATTAAAAAAATTATTATAAGTATCCATACGAGCATATCTCGGGCAGTCGAATATCGGTATCCCGTAGCAGTTCTACGAAAAACAAGTATTCCTAAGTAACCCAAAAATACTACCAACACGAACCAAATAATACCTGGATGAAATATAGAACTTGGCGCATATGATCGAAAATGATAGATATCAAGAGAATCTTGAAGCAGAAATGCAGCAAAAATTGAAGATACTATAATAAATCATATCACCATACCCCAAAGTATATACCTTATAGTTTTATATTGCCAAGAAGGGGTAGGAATAATATTCTCTCTTTCAATCTGTTCGAGTATTCGAGCTTGAAGGGGTATTTTATTTTTCATAATACAGGGGGGTTATGAGATACAGTGAAGCTTTTCAAGAGATTCCAAGAGGCGTTTTTTTGCACGATTCACCAGGGTGCTTGCAGTACCAATAGGAATTTTAAGAATATCTGACATTTCTTGATACGAACGATCCTCAAAATATCGCAGTATGATGGCTTCACGGTAATCCTGAGGAAGTGTGGCTATAGATTTTTTGACACATTCCCGGGCATCAGAACGAAGTAACTCTTGATCGGGAGATAATCCATCGGTCAGAGCAGCTACTATATAGGCATATTCCTCATCATCGAGTGATATATTACCATTTTCGGATTTGTTGGCTCGGAAATGGTCAATAATCGCGTTATGAGTAATTCGATATATCCAACTAGAAAATGACCACTGCTCCTGGTATTCATTTATATTTTGATACACTTTGATAAATACATTCTGAAGCAGATTTTCTGCCTCTTCATACTCCATAGATGACATTTGAAGTATGTATCGCATAAGTTTTCATTCATACTCCTGAATAATCTCCGAAAAAACTTCCGGATTTTTGTTGATGCGTTGTATGAGTTCTTGTATATTTGTCATAATTTCTTTGATGCAAGATCAAATATCTCGTTATTAATAGATTATACGTATGTATATCGAAAGTTATTCAAAATAAACCGCTTTTCTGAATTTAAAGCGGTTTATTTTTTGACTACCAGAAAGTATTCCCTTTTCTACAACTCAAAGAGCACCATCTCTCTTTATGAATACAACTCCTCCGAAACCTCATCTTTGAGACGACTCGCGACCTTAGGGCTCAGGGAACCTTTCTGAAGCAGTTCCTCTACAACATTCATTTTTGTTTGCAAAAGTGCCTTGTTGGCGAGCTTTGAGTCCAATGGAAGAATTTCATCTCGATACTCTTTGTATAGTTGCTCTTGGATCACTTTCGAATGCGATTCAAACTGTTCATAGTGAGCTCGGGTTTCTTCAATGGCTCCACTCTTTCTCAAAAAATCAATATGTTCAAGATCTCCAATATCTCGAAGCACTCGCCTGGCTACTATGTTTCGAGCACGAGCCTTGAGGTAAGCAGAAATATGAGCTTTTTCTGGTGTATGCAACTGTCTTTCTACTGTATCAGCCAACCATTCTGATAGATCAAACTCTTTCTTCTCCCCCTTTTGTCGAATCTGGGTTTTTCCCATTTTAATACGCCCAGACTGATTGTTTACCTTTCGTAGGAGAGTTTTGAAAATAGACTCTGGAATTTCTCCATACGCATACAGCTCTTTGAGCCAAAAATATTCAAGTCCGAGGGCATGTCGTGCCACCATTTGGCGTATGATCGCTTGCTTCTTTTCATTATCTTTGCGAAGTAGGGTACCAAGTCTCGTTTCTATGTGTTTCATTTCATCCGTATATTGCGTTTGTAAAAGTGAAATTTCTTCATCGGATACTCGCTGATTCACTCTCATATATTCAAGCTTTGACGCTACATCAAGCAGCATACGAAGGGATCATTTGAGATATTCTGCTTCCTCATGGTCTTCCAAGTCAATCAAGCCAAAGTACTTCATAATCGGGAATATGGTCGTCGCTTTTACAAAAGTAGTAAACACAATACATCCGACCGTAAGCGCGAGCACAAAGTCACGAATAGAAATCGCAAGCGTCCAACCAGGTAGTTTGAGATCTTCTGGAATCAACAGCACCATAATCACCGCAAGAGCTCCGCGCAAACTTCCCCATGACAAAAGATGTTGCCAAGAAAGTGGGATATACTCCTCCCATCGAAGCGCATTGAGTCCGCCAACTACACTATAGATAGAAATAGCTCGCGCTATCATAGTCACGACTACCGCGAGAAGTATCGGAAGTGCCAAATGTACCCAATCTACCTGAAGTCCTACCACCATGATTCCCACGAGCATAAACACCAAAGAATTCGCTAAAAAAGCAAAGAATTCCCAGTAATGACCCATAGTTTTTTCGACCAAAGGAGAAATCTTATACCGCCCATAATTTCCCAGAACCATAGCGGCAACCGTAGTTGCAATCACTCCAGATATCGGGAGAAAAAAGTGATTCAGAATTTCTGCTCCAATAAATGTCAAATGAGCCAAGGAAAGTGTAAGGGCGAGTTCAAGAAATTCTTCATTTTTGAGTCTTCCAATCAACTGAGAAAAGCAAAAACCAACGAGAGCCCCAAACAAAACTCCACCGATAATCATCGATAGAAAAGACAAACTTCCTGATACAAACGTTGGGAATTCGAGGTGTCGAATCAATTCTGAAAGTACGCTGAGGTGTTCACCACCCCCTCATGCCAGTGCTACAATACTTCCAAGTACCACCAAAAAAAGTGCCAAAGCCGTCCCGTCATTGAACAAACTTTCTCCCTCAAAGATCAACGTCAATCGCTTTGGAGCCCCAAGTTCCTTGAACAACGCGAGTACCGCAACTGGATCCGTCGCTGATATCAGGGTTCCAAACAGAAATGTCACCGAAAATGGCACTACAATACCTACCAAACCAAGCGTGAACTGCAATCCCCAACCAATCAGACATGCCGAAAGAATCAGTGAAATTACCGCGAGTGCCGAAATACTCCGTACATTGCGGAAAAAATCTTTGTAGTCGATATTGTATGCCGCCTCAAAAAGCAAAATCGGCAGGAAAATATAGAGAAGTAATTCTGGGGTCAGCTTAAAATCATCCAAAAAACTCAGCAAAGGTATCTGAGTACTAAAAGCTATGAGAATTCCCGTCGCAACCAGTGCCACGGTATATGGGAAACGGAACCGTTTCGCGAGCACAAACACCAAAGTGGCGAGTGAAAGCAGGGCTATAGCTGAAAGCGTGGAGAGAAGAAAGGCGTTCATACGTTGCGTTCAAAAAATAAGTGGGACGGTATATCCCTATTATGAAGAAAGTCAAATCAGGGAATTATACTCGCTGTAGTATGCGAAGTTATATGGAGACAATTTGTGAAACTCCTCTTTTTCCCTATAATCCAGCCCAATATTGACTGACCCTTATCTATATGAACGGTAAATACTCTCCTGAAACATCCGAAAAACACTGGCAAAATTTCTGGCAAGAAAACGGAACTTACCGATACGACCCAAACTCCACGAAACCGATTTATTCCATCGACACCCCACCTCCGACCGTTTCTGGAAATATCCACATCGGTCATATTTTTTCGTATACTCAAGCGGAAATTATCGCCAGATACAAGCGAATGTCCGGTTTCAATGTTTTCTATCCATTTGGTTTCGATGATAACGGACTCCCTACCGAACGACTCGTAGAAAAAGAAATTGGTCGAAAAGGAGTAGAAATGCCACGGGAAGAATTCAACGCTGCCTGTCTGGAAATCACCCAAAAGTACCGAGACGAATTTAAGCATCTGTGGATTTCTGTAGGAATCAGTGCGGATTGGGGACTGGAGTATTCGACTATTTCTCCGCTCGCACAACGAGTTTCTCAGAAGTCATTTTTGGAGCTCTACAAAAATAACCAAGTCGCACAACGAAATATTCCTGCCCTCTGGTGTACCGAGTGTGCCACCTCCATCGCTCAAGCAGAGCTCGATGACAAAGAAGTAGACGCGGTTTTCTACGATATCGCCTTCAAGACTGATGTAAGAACTTTGACCATTGCCACAACCCGACCAGAGTTGCTCCCAGCATGTGTAGCCGTATTCGTTCACCCGGAAGATCCACGATTTGTGTCGCTCGTCGGGACCACCGTACGAACCCCGCTCGGACACGAAGTCACCGTCATGACCGATGACAAAGTCGACCAAGCCAAGGGAAGTGGAGCGGTTATGTGCTGTACCTATGGGGATGAAACTGACCTCTTCTGGAAAGAGAAATATAATCTTCCCGAGAAAATTATCCTCGACCGAAAGGGTATCGTCACCGGAACCGGAATCGAAGGACTCGACGGACTCTACAGCAAGAAAGCTCGAACTTTCCTCGTGAAAATGATGCGAGAATCCGGAGACCTCCTGAACGAAAAGCAGATCAGTCACGTAGTCAAAACCCATGAGCGATGTGGAACTCCCATGGAGCTCCTACCCGCTCAACAGTGGTTTGTGGATATCATGCCCATTCGAGAGAAACTGCTCGCCGCGGGAGACCAAATTGTGTGGCGACCCGAATACATGAAAAAGCGGTACGTGGATTGGGTGGAAAACCTCAAGTGGAACTGGTGTATTTCGCGACAGCGATTCTTTGGAATCCCAACTCCCGTTTGGTACTCCAAAATTACTGGAGAAACGATTCTCCCGGACTACGACCAACTGCCGGTAGACCCGATACGAGATCTGCCACGGACGATGCCCGCTGGACACACTGCCGATGACCTCATTCCTGACCTCAATGTACTCGATACTTGGGCGACTTCTTCTTTGAGTCCCGAAATCAACGGACACTGGATGGAAGCTGATGATTTCACGAAGAAAATCCTTCCCATGAGCCTTCGACCACAGGCGCATGACATTATTCGAACTTGGGCATTTTATACGATTGCGAAGAGCGTACTTCACCATGATCGTATTCCATTCCAAGAAATCATGATTTCTGGACACGTACTCGCAAAGGGTGGAGAAAAAATCAGCAAATCCAAAGGAAATGCCGGGAAATCACCAGAAGAACTCATCGCTACTCACTCCGCAGATGCGCTCCGACTCTGGGCTTGTGGAGCTTCTCTTGGAAAAAATGCCATTCTCGACGAACAAGAAATCATCAACGGACGCAAACTCATCACCAAACTCTGGAACGTTGGGAATTTTATCGAACCACTTCTCGAAGGATTCGATATCCTGACAACCGTCATCCCAGCTCAGCTCGAACTCGTGGATCAACACGTGCTCCACAGCGTAGCACGACTCGAACACGACATGAAAAAACACTTAGAAGAATTCGAATTCGGACTCGCACTCAATGAATTCGAAAAATTCTTCTGGCACGTGTTCTGTGACAACTACCTGGAGATCATCAAGGACCGTATGTACAATCCTCAAAATTACCAAAATGGAGATGCGGCGAAGATTTCTGGACAATACGCCCTCCATCAGGTGCTTCTCTCGATTTTGAAACTCTTAGCACCGTTCGTTCCGCACATCACGGAGGAAATGTACCACCAACATTTTAAAAAATCGGAAGGTGTCGCGAGTATTCACCTCCTTCCCTATTCGGTAAACAAATTTCAGGGACTGGGTTACTCGGCGGAACACTGCGATATGGTGATGGAAAAGTTGTTTCCGGTCATCGAACAGGTTCGAAAGTTTAAGACTACGAATAAATTGAAGCTCTCTGAGCCAGTAGCATTGGTAGAAATACATGGAACTAGGGAGGATATCGCACTTCTCAGAGAGATTGCTGAGGATATTGGAGGGGTTTCGAAGGCGAAGGAGGTGGGGTTTGTGGTGAGTGAGGAGTTTGGGGTTGAGGTGAGGGTGGGGTAGTGATGGTTGCTGAAATATGTACATCTTCATTAAGTTCAAGTACTCTTTCTAAGAAAAACTGTAATACAGCAGATCATTCTTTTACTAATTTTTTATCATTCTCAATGTCTGCACATTTTCATCCATGAAATAAATTACATCGTATTTGGTAAAGCATCTTGAGTAATTGACCTAGTTTTTCTTTTTGTTTATAGTTAACCGTCTCGTTAGCCATTAAATTTATAACTCATCATGTTCCAAGAGAATGCTTTCTATTTTTTTGAAAATCAAAAAAAGAATCAAAAGAATCAATAGTCTCATCAGCAATTTTTTTTTGAAAAGTTTCTTTAAATTCCTTAGCCACAAATTGTATCTGCTGGTTTTCAGAATCGCTTTTTCCATCTAAAAATATCTTATAGTCATTCTTAAGCTTAGAATTTGTGTCCAATCTATAAGCGTAGTAATATCCATTAAATGCTATCCAAAAATAGATATATCTATCAAAAGCATCCTTCTCTTGTTCTCCTTTTTTATACCAAGAAATAATTCGATTTTCTACATCTCCAGAATCTGAAAGTTTTTTCATATATTTTTTAAACAAGAACTATACCTCCCTAATAACATCGAATCCATT
>JAQTZK010000047.1 GCA_028687815.1 Candidatus Altimarinota bacterium
GCTGGTGATGGAAATACCCTCAAAGAGCTCTACAACAATTTAAAAAACCGTGATATTGTATTCTATGGAACGGGAGATTATATTTACTTTGATCTCTTTACCACGATAAATACTACTCATTACTGAGAACAAATGCACGAAGAATTAATCATTCTTTTTGTAGAGAAAGTAGTCGGTGAATTCAAAAAATTACATGGAGCATCTACCATTCAAAAAATAAAACAAGCTATTGCTAACATTCGATTCAATAAAAGCGATACGATTCAGAATTCATCGATGACCAATAAGAAAACACTCATGTTTGAAGGAGAATATGAATCAGCACTGAGTCAAGAAGTGCAGGATAACTTTGAGCAACATCTCATAGAACTTGAGGAACTTAAGACCTTTATAACTGAAAATATATATACCCTCTTTTCTGGTTTTTTCCAAAAAATCTATATCTCAAAATTTAATGATATTAGAATTCAAAGAAATGTGATTTCTCGTATTGATTTTCAGTATTCAATACGAGCCACATCCCATGTAAATGGGCGAGAATACATGAAAATAATATCGGAATATTTTTATAACTCTGCCAAATCAGGTAGTATTTTTATAGATAATGGAATACACCAATCTTATACTTCGATACCACGACTCAAAGAGCTCTACGATATTTCATTCGATATTGTAGGTGGTAAGTTCAAACTCGTCTACGATAGACAAAAAAATTACTTCAGTTCCGTAATTATTACAAAAGAGGTAGAATATCCTGATGCTTTTTGGGAAGCGCATCTAGATGCAAATCATATCTTAGTGCCCCTCAGAGAAGCTTATCGCTCTACATTTTTTCAATTGGAATACTTTATACGAAACTTTATCACTTCCAACTTTAAGAACAGTATTGTATTCTGGAATTTTAATGAAGAGATTATCAATACACTCAAAATTATAATGGAGGAACTTAAGAATAAGAATACAGAACAAATATCTAGCATAATTCTTAATCTCATTAATCACATTGCAAAAAATTACCGTGATAAATGAGTGCAGTATGACTGTATTGATATAGAAGTTCTTGATAGATATCATTTAGATGGAGAAAATCTCAAAACTATTCTCGAGCGAGATATTTTTATTCCAGATTGGATGAATATCCATGCAAATCGAGATTATTAAAACAAGACTAAGCATTCTCAGCACGATCTTGAATCCAATCCGTTAACGTCTTAAAAGTTCCTATATCAAACTGGTAACTTGCCACCAGTTCATTGGCTTTGGCTATTGATTCTTTGGTAACTCCAGTTTGCCCTACTGGAGCAAGCGTTTTTGCAATTTTGAGCGCCTGAGAACCCACTTTGTAGAGCTCATCTGCTTTTTCTGGCTTATCTACATTGCGAATATAGTCAATCATTTTTTGATTAAATTTCCAGTGAGAAAAAATCATTGAAGTAATTTCGGAAGAGGATTGACCGAAAATTATTTCTTCCGCATGTGCTTGGTTCTCACATAACTTCAAGGCATCACGAAAAAGTTGAGAAAGGTTTTTTTCAATAATAATAACTGAAATAATAATAATTCCGACCTCCTGGAGAAATGCGGCAAATTGCAATTCATTCTTGATGTGACTAATTTTTGGATCAACCCAACGATCGATGATTTTACTCTGAAGTGAAGAGGTACCAGTAAACGAATCCATATCAATTCCATATGGCCCTAAATCTGGCTTAAGATAACCTACAATAGCGGTACTAATGGCAATATTAGATGTCATTTTAAATCCAAGCATTTTGAGAGCGTCTTGTGCGGTTTTAATCTGACGAGAAAATCCATACATAGCCGAATTGGAAACTCGTAGAATATTGGCAACACACATAGGATCAGTCAATATGATCTTCAAGAGTTCCTCATTATTGGGTTCTGAAGAGTTTCTTAATCGATTGATATCAATAATCGTTTTAGGAAGTGGAGGAAGACTATCGATTTTATTCTTAATAATATCCTTCATGTTAATACCAGATGCTATAGTAATATTCTGGATTGCTTGTCGAACTTCCTCAGTAATTTCTTCCGTTACTGGTGGAGCAAGCATAGTCTCTTTGGCTCAAAGTGAAAGATTTGAATCTACAGGAGCCTCTGAAGAACTAACAATATGAGACATATAGTTGGTTTGGTATGTGAGTAGAGTTAAGCTTAGTTATAGTTTAATTTGGCAATTTTACAAGGTGTAATTGCCAATAGTCTATTATGCTTAAATTTTGCTATTAAAAACAATCTGAACCTATCTTCTAGGTACGAGAGCAATACAGTCAACAATCCGATAAATTATATGGTAAGTTTCAGATTTCCTATTTCCTCAATTTTATAGAGAATATGGTAAATCCATTTTGACTGTCAATGAAAAAATACATACGCTTGATTCAACTAGTACTCATTTATTTTAGTATCCTACTTTTGTACTATCTTATTCAAAAGGATTTTACTAAATCCTCAGGAAATGAGATTTTTGAATCTTCAAAAAATGAAGTTTCAGAATCTTGAGGAAGCATGATTCCTGAAACAATAGTTCAAAACTTCTCTACCCTGGATGGAGAATATCAAGTACACAGTGTAGTAGATGGTGATACTATCAAAGTAATTATGCAAGGAAAAAATACTACCATAAGAATACTTGGAATCGATACCCCTGAAATCTATACCACTCGTACTGGATACCCAGAATGTTATGGACAAGAAGCGAGTGATTTTGCTAAAAGAACACTATCATGAGCTATAGTAAGACTTGAGTGAGATGCTACTCAGGATAAAAAAGATAAGTATGGGCGAGTGCTCGCACATGTATTTTTTTCTGGAGGTTTATACTATCAAGAGGAAAGTATCAAAAAAGGATATGGCTTTCGCTACGTATATCGCAAACCGACGAAGTATGATAACCGACTACAAGAAGCTGAGAGAGAAGCGAAAATACAAAATGTATGAGTATGGGCGAAGTGTGGCGGAGTAAGAAGGGTAGAAAAATAACCCCTATCCCTACTCCGATTTCACTCATTCTGACAAAACTATTTCTCCATCCAACAATCTATCCTTACCCTCAGTAACTACCAAGGTACCAGAGGCAAGATTTTCTACGAGCGTTTGATTTTGATTGGTACGAATGATTCGTATTTGAGTAAGCGTTACTTTCCCATTATTATAGACATATACTGATGGAATAGAATATTTGGTAATGATGGATGCAGTTGGTATTATAATTCCAACTGGACCATTGATTCGTGGATTCAACCATATTCGTTCACCAACCTGAGTAGCCTCTTTATCAAAACTCACTTCAAATTTTACGGTATCGCTTATGGTATCGCGAATCGTATTTTTAACAATTATCTTACCAGTAAAAGTCTCTCCATTTTCATGCGACAAAACTACCGATCCACTACTTCATAAAAGTCATTCTGACATACGTGCCGAGACTGAAAAAATCGAACGAACTGCTGTATGAGAAGTAAATGAAATTATGGGAGTTCCACTATTAATGACTGATCCAACATCTGCAGATTTTGCAAATACTATTCCATCAAATGGTGCTCGAATTAACTGATTTTCCACTTCATTTTGCGCCAGATTTCCTTGCATGCGAGCTTGGGCAATTTGGGCATCTGTTTGAGCGATTTGAGCATCAAGTTCCGCAAGTTTGGATTTTGATTCATGTATGAGGGTACGGCGGGCAGTGGTAATTGATTCCAAGTTTTTTTGAGATAATTCAACGGCTTGTTGTTTGATGGTAACCTCTACCGCAAGTGCATCGAGATCTTTTTTAGAGGCATTGGTAGCAATATCTTTGCCAGATTGAAGCAATTCAAGATTTTTTTGAGCTAGACGAACTGCGTCGGTTAATCCAGTAACTTTAAGGATTCGAGTATTTTCAAAAACATCGATAGCAAGTCGGTTTGCACGCACGCCACCTCCACTGGCATTGGCAAGTGACTGTTCAACGTTGGTGAGCCATTCATTGGTTTTCTGCTGATACGCATCAATAGAACTTTGTGGAAAAGCAGTTGAAGCTTGAACTTTCTCCAGGACAGTTTTGATAGCATGCAAACTTTCACGAAGTAACTCAAGCGTAGGAATAGCACGATCTAGAGCTTCTTTGGTTAATGCGGGACTCACCTCTGTTCGGTTAGCCACATTGGCATAATACCAATCATAGGTTTCCAAATATTTTGCATCAAAAGACCGAAACGCCGTATCAGCTTTTCCTTTGGCATAGATATCAAGATATGCTTCAAAACTATCATTTTTGGAACGATGCTCATCAGAAATTCCGAGAAACATATCTTCAAATTCCCGAGCACTTCGGGCTACTACAAAAGCATTTTCTAGTGATGCGAGCGAAGAACGGTACAGATTGGTTTCTTCATTCTTAAGAAGTGTCACGGTATTATCGAGTTGATTTTTTGCAAGCCTGAGTCCTTCTTCCGCTTGTTCTCGTTGTTTTTCTGAAGAAAATACAGAGCCTGATGAGATTGCCTGAATATTGTCTCGATTGGTTTTGGCAAATGTAGCTTCATTTTTCGCCATGCTGACACGAATTTCTGCACTCGCGGTATCAGCATCAACTCCAGCTAAACGACTTTTATAGAGTTCCGCAGTTGAAGATCGTATTTGCTTGAGTGACGCTCGTACCGATCCATCTGATCCAGAAACTCCTAGACTTCCCAAAATAGCATTGGTTCCTGCCGCAGTAATACGACTTTCCTCTCCAGAAAGTCGAGCAATGATTTCTCATTTTTTGAAAAACTGTCCTATTCGAACATTCATATCGCTCACGCGACCAGAAGATTTGAAAGCGAGCTCTGCCGAATTGGCTCCAAGTGCTGGCGCAGAAACTCGAACTGAATCCGAAAGTGAACCAGTCTGAGCTTTGGCTACAGTTATATTTTTGATCTCCTGAGTAGACTGAGTGCCACAAGCGGAAAAAAACATGGTAACGATGAACAAAATCGGAAGAAATTGAATTTTTTTTAAAATACGCATAGTTAGAAAGAAAAAAGGTTCTGAATTTCGTCAATAATACGAGCATCAAATGGATCTATACATTTTGCCAGACAATATTCCTTTGAATAAGTATCAAGTAACGTGAGAAAAAGTGAAGCTTTGACTATGGACCAACCGAATCGTTCAGCCAGTATATCAGCCAGCTCTATTCGAAGCTGTTTCACTCGGGACTGAATAGCATCTCGCAGATTTGGATTGGAACAATATCCTTTTTGAGAAACTACCGAGAATAGATTTTTTGTTTCAGAAGCAAAGACAATCATATCTGGAATGGCTTTCCTTAAATCACCCTGTATTGCCTCCCGCATTCGACTTATATATTTTGTATAAGAACGTTCCATGACCGCTAAAAACATCGATTCCTTTGATGGAAAATGATAATAAAGTGAAGCTTTTTTCATACCTAATTCACGAGCTATTTCGTCCATAGATAGATCGCCAAAAGTCTTTCAAAAAAACAATGATTCAATCGTATCGAGAATTTCCACGGGTTCGATTTTGATTTTCGACATATAAATTTATTTATTGAGTAATATCGTTTATTCTATTTCTACATGAGGTTTTCGACGTAATTCTAAATCATAGAAAAATACAGGAACCAGGATAAGTGTCAGTATCGCAGAAGCAGACAATCCAAATATAATCGACCACGCGAGACCGCTCCATACCGGATCTGAAGTAATAATCATAGAACCAAGTACCGCAGCAATACTCGTTAGCATAACTGGAATAAATCGCTTTTTTGATCATTCGAGGACACTATATTCCAAATCATGACCTTCTCGTCTGAGCTGCTCTACATAGTCGAGCAGAATAATAGCATTCCCCACCACGATACCACCAAGAGCTATGGCTCCAATCATGGCTGTGGCCGTAAAATACACTTCGGAAGTGAGATACAGTAAACCAAATCCTGGAAAAATTCCAAAAAATGAAAAGAGAAAAGTCATCATAATAATTCCCCCGATTCGAAAACTTCGAAACTCAGCTACTACAAGGAAATAAATGGCTAACAAGGAGAGAATCATCGCAGTTCCCATATCTCGGAAGGTATCCATCGTCAACTCCCATTCCCCACCCCATTCCAAATTATATTCACGGCCGTCCGCGAGTGATTCGAATTGTATTCCATAAGGATTTGATCCTATTTTTCGAAATCCTGCAGCTTCAATTTCTGGTTTTTCAAATGCCCCATAGAGAGCGAGTACGGGATAAACTACAGAATTTGCCCCCATTTCCGCATACAAATTAATCGTAGTGGAGCGATTTTCCGTATATATTTCACGTCGTACCCAATCAGTTTCGAAGGAAGCAATTTCATCAAGTCGTACAGGGGATCCGAGTCGATTCATTACAATCAGATTTTTCAATGAATCTTGACTTCGATGAGCTTTAGCAAATGAAAGCACTATGGGGATTGGTTCCAAAACTGTTTCATCAGTACCTACTAATCCAAGAGTTGCATCAGTGAATGTAGTTGCAATGGCAGATTCAACACGAGAGCGGTCTACATTTCGCTCGTTCAGCCGCTGTTGATCCAGGTGAACTACTATTTGTGACATGGGACGACTTACCGTATTGGACAGGTCTTCGATGTGTTGTTTCTCGGCAATATTTCGTACTACACCTTCTAGCATTTCAGAAAATTTTGTCAGTGAATCAATAGAAGCATCTGCTGGTCCTTTTGCCTTGATATGAAGTGTAGCAATAGTTGGTGGTCCTGGAGGATCTTCTAAAAGCCGAAGCGTGGCATCAGGAAACTGCTCCAAAAGTTTTGCTCGTAACAAGGGTCGAACGGCAATAACAAATTTCTCACTCGATAGAGAACGCTCTTTTGCTCATATAAGATTGATTCTCAGACTCGCCTGATTGGGCCTTGTACGATCCAGTGTTCCTCGGAATAAATTCGAGAAATCTGGAAGAAATCTATTGCCACTTACTGATGAAACTGATTCAACTATTTGAAGTGCCTCGGGCAAACTACCAGATGCTGTAAAGAAATCTCCAGCTAGTTTTGTAGCTTCCTGAGTTGTATCAACTGAAGTGGATCTCGGAAGATCAATCCAAAGATATACCTGATCTTTGTCAGCTTTTGGCAACATTCTCGCACGAAATACATCGAGGACAATGGGGATAGAAATCACCAGTATTAAGGCTATCCAAAAGGCTGGTTTGAGCCATTTTCTTCTTCGTTTTTTGGCGGCATCTTGTCCTATAAATTGACTGAGAAGTTTGGTATAGCGATTCAATATTGCAGAATCTTCGGTATCTTCAGAGTGTTCTGATTCAGTTTTTCCACTTTTTTCTGAACGCTTTGAGAGAAAATTTGCAAGAAATGGGTTGATACTAAATGCGACAAAAAGTGAAGCCGTAAGGGCGATAGAAGCAAATACCGGAATCGGTCGCATATAATCCCCCATCATCCCAGTTACCGCAAACATTCATAGAAATGAAAGAATTCGAGTGACCGTTGAAAGAATAATGGAAACTCCGACTTCACGAACTGAGTCGAGCAAAGCCTGTTTTCTTGTTTTTCCATTTTGATGTCGGAGTGACAAATGTCGAGCGTTATTCTCTACCACAACAATTGAGTCATCCACCAATATTCCCAGAGAGAGTATCAGGGCAAAAAGCGTAATTCTATTGATATCAATACTAAAAATAAAGGCCACTATAAATACAATTCCCAGTACCATGGGAATACAAAAAGCAGCATTCGTCGCATTTTTTAAACCAAGAAATACCACAAGCACAGCAAAAACAATGACAATACTTAAGATAAGATGAAATAAAAGCTCGTCTGTGGCTTCTCTGGCAGTTTCTCCTTCGTTTTGAATAATTTCTATTGATATATTCGAAGGAAGTGTAGGACGTATTTCATCTAATCGCTCAAGAAGTGCTTCCACTACCCCTACCGCATTGGAACCCTGCTTTTTAGAAATACCAAGAAATACCGCTGAATCAGCAACAGAATTTACTTTTTGAAACGAGTAATAGGATGAGGGTCGACTCGGTCATCTATTAATAGTAGCAATATCACGAATACGAATAGAGACTCCGTCTTTTGCTTGAGTTATTATCAATTCTCCCAGCGCCTCTACGGTATCTTGTGTATCCACTATAGCAATAGAAGTAAGAGAACCACTTGAGTCAATTACTGAAAGTGATTGCTTTCCTAGTCGAGCCTGAATCGCTTGCTTTACTACGTCGGTAGAAAGCCCTAACGAATCCAGTTTAGTAGGAGAAAGTTCAATATTAACACTATTAACATACCCTCAAAGAATTTCTATGGTACTAGTGTTTGGTACCAACTTGAGTTCTTCTCTCAGCTGATATGCTATAGATCTGAGGTACATCCCTTGTTCCACTTCGGAAAGTGAAGCACCCGAGTAGGTCAAAGCAAAAACCGCTTGTGGTAGCTCTTCAGGATTAATAGATTGAATGGATATATCACCAACACCATATGGTCGGTTTGATACGTTGGATCCAATTTTATCATACAATCGGGTTTTTGCCGCTTCAAGTGGTGTTCCTACGGCAAATGAAACCGTTACTGCAGCATATCCATCCTCACTATATCCGTAGAGTTTGTCGATACCCGGAAGCTCAGCGAGTAGATTTTCC
>JAQTZK010000048.1 GCA_028687815.1 Candidatus Altimarinota bacterium
CTTGGTGTTTATTACGCGTGAGGTACACCTGTTCCCATCCCGAACACAGAAGTTAAGCCACGTCGTGCCTATGGTACTGCCGTTTTAGCGGTGGGAGAGTCGGTAAACGCCAAGATAGAGGTGATGATCGCAAGATTCATTTCCTTTTATGAATGGATAGATGTTTCGATAAAAAACTATAGTTCCTTCTTGGAACTTTTTTTATATCTGAAATTCTTTCTAAGAATCCGGTGTGTAGCTCAGTTAGAAGAGCATTCAAATATCATTGAAAGGTCGCAGGTTCAAATCCTGCCACGCCGACCACATTTTGTTTTCGAACAAGATGAACCTCCCTTTGCCCCCATGAAAATGGTGGGCTTTTTTATTTTTCGATCTGAATGAGGTTGTTTCGAGTGTCTATATCTATATTTAAATATTCTGGATCAAACCCAAGTTTTACTTTCGCGCTGATATAGTCAGTTCTTGTGGCTCCTGAATAGTATAAAACTGGATTTTTTCCGTTAAGTAACTCAAGTACTAGTGCTGCTCAGGATCAAAATGTAAACCCAGTAGTTCCTCCTCCAATAGCAGTTCCTGTCCCTGATAAAAGTGTATATTTTATGTCTCCATAAAATGGTTTAGTTACCAGAATCGTATTACTCAAGATGGTTGTTCCTGAATAGTATTCCGCACGAATGGACTCAGTGTCTAATATTACGAGTGTTTTTGTGGGGTAAGTAAAGGTGCCACCTATTTGACGAATAGCTTTTCCTGTACTATTTTTGGTTATCTCATTTCGAACGAGAGTAACTACTCCATTAACCATTCGATCTCGCTTCTGTCGAGCACTCATACCGTTAAAATCAATTTGAGATACTCCTACGGCTAAAATGCCAATTATAGCGACTACTACTAATAATTCTATAGTTGTGAAGGCTCTTTTGGAAGATAGGGAGTTGATTTGGAACATAGAAGTTAAAATATTTGCAAAAAAAACTACAACCGAATATACTCGATTATAGATTATAATCCAGTTTACCCATTATTCATATGTTTATGAAACACACAAAACACATTATCTCTGTCTTAGCACTCATGACTGTGGCAAGTTCAGCATTCGCTGCAACTGCTGAGACACCAACTACTGCCCCGGCTAATGTTGCAACAAAACCTGCTGTAGTAGTTGCTGCAGTTCCTACTTCAGCTTCAGGTACTACTACTGCATCTGCTGATGCACTTAATGTTCCTGGTGCACCGAGCGTAGTATCTCAAACAGCTACTTCTGTTACTCTGCAATGGCCAAAAGTTGATGCAGCAAAGACCTACATTGTAAAATACGCTAAAAATTCTGTTGCCCAAGCTTTTGTTAAGGGGGATATGACTGCTATTTATGATGATGAAACTGATCAAGTTACTGCTACAGGTACTACTATTTCTGGACTTAAGACTGACACTACCTACTATTTCACTGTAGTAGCTCTTGATGCAGCTAAGAATGAATCGACTACTAATTCTGAAGAACTTTCAGTTAAGCTAACTAGTACTCCTGCTGCTACTGCTACAGGCACTACCGCCACGGCTACAGGTACTGCTACTGCTCCTGCGCCATCTTCACTCAAATTATCTGGGGTTACCGTGATGAATGATAAAACTATTACGGTAGATTTCTCTGCTCCACTTTCTCCTACACCAGTTTCTGTTAAGCTTACTAAGTCGTCTGATAATTCATCAGTTACCGTAGCATCTGTAGTTGCTGATCCTGCTATGCCTAATCGAGTTATTGTGAACCTTGGAACAACTCTTTCTCCTTCTTCTAGCTATTCTATCATTGTTATAGATGCAGCTGATGTGAAAGGACTTCCTATCGCTGAAGGGGTAAATGCCGTTAAGGAATTTGCTACTCTTGCTACTCTTGCTAAGGCAGCATCTGGAACTCCAACCGCTGTAGTTGGTACTGGTTCTGTGGATGCTATTGGTCTCAATGCTGCCCCTGAGTCTGGTTCTGGAGCGGTTGCTACTACCGCTGAAGCTCTTCCAGCTACAGGAGCTAAGGAAAATATCCTCCTTCTCGTTGCAGCACTTCTAGCTCTCGTAATTGTTTACGCATTTCAAAAGAAGCGAGCATAGTTTTCTATTAGAAGATATACTCAAAAAGCCCCTGATGAATTCAGGGGCTTTTTTCTGGTTACGCTTCATCTCACCTGCGATATGAGATGTATATCTATCCCATATATGATTTTCCCCAATTACTCCATTTATTTTCTGTATAAATTTATAGTAAAACTACTCTTTTTTTTGATTTTACTAAGTTTCTTTATAGTATTCGAGCTATGGAAATTATTGCTCTCCCCGTATTTGTCTTTCTGGTACTTATCAAATTATTTGTTATTTTTGAAGTAATACTTTCACTTTTATCATTGCTCGGAATTTTAGTCGCTATTCCATTTATTAGTGCTATTGTACAGCCAATGTTTCAATTTATTAGAAATAAGCTTCCGGTTGAATTTTTTGGTTTTGATTTCAGTGCTCTCATTCTTCTTATAGTTATTGGCATACTTCAACAGGCAATTCTGGTGAATGTTCCTGAAATTATTATTTATTTACCTCAGTTTTTCGTCTTTTAGATGCAAACCAAAACTATCGATTATACCATTTTTTTCCTCATTCTCTGACTTATAGTTTTTGGAATGATTATGATTAGTTCCGTGAGTGTCTATCCCTCTTTTAAGGTAACATCACTTATGGTAGCTTCAGGGAAACTGGAAGAGCCAAATAATCATTTTTATTTAGTTCGAAACATATCCCATGTGTTTTTGGGACTTACCACTCTCGCTTTTGTAGCAAAAACTAAGTATACGGTGTTTGAAAAATATTCAAAACACCTCTTTCTTGGATCCATACTTTTACTCTTAGCCGTATTGTTTATTTGAGTGGCTTACAATGGGGCAAAAGGATGGATAAATGTACCATTTCTTCCATTTTCTTTACAGCCAGTAGAGTTTGCAAAGCTTGGAATTGTTCTATATTTCGCCGCCTATTTGAAGCGAAAAAAGGCAGTAATATCAGATTTTTACAATGGATTTGTTCCCTATATGTGATTGCTCATGGCGGTCATATTTTTACTGATATTACAACCTGACTTTGGTTCTATTTTACTCATTACACCAATTGCTATTGGTATGTTTTTTGTTGCCTGAGGGAATATGAAACATCTTGGATTAAGCGCTTTAGTGGCTGTTATATTTGCATTTTGAGTGTACTATGTTGGAAAGAGCTGAGTTTCACCAAAGGTATCGTATATCGCTCAACGAGTTGATAATTTTTTATCTGACAACAAGTCTGCTATTCAAAATCAATCTATTAATTTTCAAACCAAACAGGGTTTGATTGCTATTGGAAGTTGATGATTCTTTGGGCTTTGATTTGGAAAATCAGTTCAAAAATTTGGCTATCTTCCGGAGGTACAGGGTGACTTTATTTTTTCGGTTATTGCGGAAGAACTATGATTTTTTTGAGTACTCATACTCCTTACCGTCTTTTGAATTATTTGATATCGAGCCTTTAATATAGGCATGCAATCCGAAGATCTTTTTGCAAAATATTGTGCCGTAGGTATAGCACTTTGGCTATTAACTCAAACTTTTGTAAATATTTGAGTGAATCTCAATATACTTCCACTTACTGGGGTAACTCTCCCATTTGTGAGTTATGGTGGATCTTCTTTGCTTGCCCTGCTTTGCGGAATAGGAATTTTATTGAATATATCAAAACATGCGAATCAGTCCGGTTCCAAAGTGTATTCGGGAATCGGAATGTTCCGTGATAAAAGATCACTTTAGAAATAAAGAGAAGTAATATCTCTGAAGAATTAAACGATGTCTTTATGTTCCGTGACACCATTGGTATAGTTACCTTCAGCGTCACATGCTTGCCAAGATATAGCATTGACGGGGCAGCTAGCAATGGCATCATCTACCATTGATTCGTTATAGTTTTCTTGCTTTTGTACACAAGAAAGCCCATCATCATTCAGCTTAAAATACGCCTCATCAGTGACATACACACAAGCACTGCATCAAATACAGGTACTGTTAACGTGAGGTTTTTTGAGAAGCCCTTGAAGAGGTGCTAATTTTGTTGGGTCGATATTCATAAGCGAATTGCAGAATAAGTATATTTTCGTATCATCAAAAATGACTTTATATTCTCTGAAAATATGTGATTAATACAAATTATTTTTTCAAAATTACAAACCTACCGTTCACTTCCTCAATTTTTTGATCTAGGTTTTCGTTTTCTACTCGTTATTCTCCCGTTTCATGTTATTATGACGGTTTTTTTTCAAGAGAAAATAGGGATTCATAACTTTACCTTCTACAAAGAGCTTATTTTGTTGGGACTGGGTATTATTCTTTGTATTCAGATATTTAGAAAAAAAATTGTGCTCCGCTTTGAGAGAATTGATTGGCTACTTATGGCCTATTTTGCATGGATGATATTGGTAACATTGTTTCATCCAGAACCAATAGCACATCTACTGTATGGAGGGAGATATGATTTTGAATTTTTTCTAGCTTTTCTTCTTATTCGACATGGTATTTCTATGTTGAGCTTGAGACCAATGCAGTACCTGAGAATGTTTATTATATCTGCAAGTGCAGCCTTGGCTATTGGAATTCTGGTACGATGGGTTTTTGGGGAAACTATTCTACTTCATTTCTGATTTTCTGGAAATTTATCCAATTGGATGTTTGGTGGAAGTATCCCTATTTATCATGGAATTGATCAGGCAAATGTTCGTAGATTTCAGGGGATATTTGATGGACCGAACCCAGCGGGTTTTTTCATCATTCTCTATTTTGGTGTCATGGCAACGTATTTCCAAAGTGCTAAAAAATATCACTTCCTCTTGTGACTTTGGGGAATTATTTTGGTGGGAGTATTAATCTATACCTATTCCAGAAGTGCACTACTTGGATTTGCTGCAGGAATGGGTGTGGTGATACTTTATTTTCTTCCAACCATTTGGAAAAAACATAAAAGTATCATGTTTTGGAGCATTCCATTCCTTATGCTTTTCCTCGGAATGTTTTTCCTCAAATTTGAAGCAACTCTTACGAAGATTGTCATGCGTGAAGGTTCAACCAAGTGACATTTTGAACGAGCGGTAACTGGAATAGAACGAGCAAAAATGAAGCCACTCGGATCTGGATTAGCTTCTGCAGGTCCAGCCTATCGTTTTGTTCACCAACCTGAGCCTAATGAATCATTATTTGAATGAGAAAATAAAACAGAAGAAGATTACTACATTCCAGAAAGTTGGTTTATTCAACAACTAGTAGAAGGGTGACTCATATGATTTGCCTTATTTCTCGCAATTATGGGAACATTGGCACTCCAACTTTTGAAAAAAAATATTTTCCTCTTCGGATCCTTTATTGGTATGAACATGATGAATCTAGTGTTGCATAGTTATGAATCGAGCTATATATCGTTACTCTTATTTATGATGCTTGCTCTTATTCTCTACTATGATTCATCTCGAGTTCGCCAGAGATAGATCTATCTCTCCCCGATATATATTTGTTGGCCGACTCGTTTTTGAAAAGTGATTCGACCTAGTTATTCAAGTGGCTAAAGAGTTTCTCTCCCACGAATGACGTTCAGGTCTCATAGAAATATATGGATCTGGACCTTTGCGACAGCAAATGATACTGGAATTACAACGCTTCTCTGGTTTTTTTGACGCTTCCAATGGTATTCCTATACCACCAGGAGCACAAGTAGTATATTTTGGTCAAGTGAGTGGTAATCGAGTCACCGAGGCTCTCAGTAGGTCACACTATATGTTGATGCCCTCACGTTTTTTAGAAACTTTTGGTCTTTCTGCCTTAGAAGCTATTGAATCCGGAGTTCCTGTAATTGGTTTTGATCAAGGATGACTATCACAGTTTTTGCTGAGTGAACATCGAGTAGGTGTGGGACATATACAAAATACTACCTTTCTACAAAGTGTTATTGAGGTTGATCGTGCATTTTCTTGAGCCAACTGGAGAAGACAATCCTTGAGTGTTCAGGATATTGCAAAAAAATACAGTACATCTCAGTGGGTATCAGAAGTACAAAAGTATCTTCCAGCACAATGAAAAAAAATACTTATCATAAGTGATTACGCTGTGCCTATTTGAGGAATTGAAACGCATATTCAAGGTTCTATTAGAGTATTACGAACCGCTGGGTATGAAGTGGATACTCTATTTGCCATAAAAGGGGAGAGTCGCTTGATTCGCTATTTTTGACTCCTATTTTCTTCGGTGAATATTTGGTTTGCTCTCCGGTTATGGTGGAAAATTCATCAGTACCAACCAGATATGATTTGGATACATAGTGAGGTGAGATGCATCGGTCCAGTAGGTCTTCTTCCGCTCTTGAAATTTTCTGGATGTCTCATAAAAACTTACCATGATCTTGGATATTTTGGAGCATTTCCTACTCAATTTACGAGTGAATCTCAACTAAAGCCAGTACTAAGTTTTGTTGATTTTTTTCAGATATCAAAGGGGGTGCATCGATATTTTTTTATACATATTCTCGCTAAATTTTGCCAAATTCAAGCTATTAGATGTATTTTATGAACTAGGTGAGTACATATTGTTCCTTCGGAATTTATGATTCCAGTTACCCAAGGATTTACCACTTCTGAAGCAAAAGTTGTTAAAATTTCTCATTTCTCTCCACATCACCCGTAATTTATGACGCATATATCTTCTGAGTTTTTACTGACTCATATTTACCAAAAAATATCTTCCGATACTGCTGATGAAATGATTCAAAAACTTCATAATGCCCTACATAAAAATGAGAGTGTTTGGGTGTCGTTTGTTTATTTTGCAGCATTGGAAATGAGCGGTTGGTATACGAATACTCCTGAATTCATGTACCAAATAGCCCTTCAAAAAACAGATATTATTCTCGCTGATGGGATAGCTTTTAGATTGTTGCACTACGCCTTTTTCCATCCTGAAATCCCTCGATGGAAACTTTTGCTTTACTATCGAAACTATTCAAAACTCGCGGTGGAGAATTTAAATGGAACGGATTTTATTCCTAAACTTTTACAGTCATTTCATGGACAAAATATAAACCTAGCTCTCTATGGAACTACTTCAGAAACACTTCCAAAAGCTCTAGCATTTGCGCGAGAGCAATTTGGATTATCATCGGTAGTTTGAGCTCATGGATATGCCCCGTTTCCTATGGAATTACTTCAGGGAGATGCTCCTACTATCTTACTCGTAGGACTTGGTACTCCAAGACAAGAAATGTGGATATTAGAGCATCTAGATATATTAAAAAAACGATGAAATATACTCGTATTCGGGGTAGGAGGTTTGTTTGATTTTTGGGGATGACGGGAAAAACGAGCTCCGGTAATTTTTCGAAAGTTAGGTATGGAATGGCTTTGGAGACTTATGAGTTTTCCAAGAAAGAATTTCCGAAAAGCTCTCTCGAGTTTCAAATTTTTTGGATATTTATTTACGAGATAGTTCTTACAAAAAATCCCTGAAAATATCAGGGATTTTTTGTAAGAACACATATTTTAAGGAAGTATTTCAAACGCCGCCATCCAAGTTCGACCAATATAAGGAAGTATGAGTGCTACTGCAGCATTTTCATCTTTTGGTTTTTTAGAAATTACATACTGAGCGAGGGGTTGTAGGTAGGTGAAATCTGTTTCCGTTACTCGATTTTCTGTAATAATTTGTGCGAGTACTTTTCCACAAAAGTTCGTCTTATCATTTTGAGAAATCCCACGAAGATTCCCTGCTTCATCTTTGGTAAATGATACATAATTGGTACCTGCGAGATTCATATAATTCTCATTGGTTTTGAGATCAAGCGCTACCTGTAAACAGAGTGAGTCAGTAGCAATAAGTCGTACCTTATCAGCCTTAATAAAGTCAAGGATTTTCTCATATCGACGAGTAAGATCTCTGCGTGGATCTTGATCAATCGTAGCAGCATTGAGATCTAAGAGTAAATATCTGAGACCAAGCTTAGACATATTAGCTGCGGTTGCATCTCGATCTTTTCCTTCAAAATATAACTCAAAGGCACCTATGAGACTATCATCATAAAAACGAGTTCGATTTTCGTTGATATAGTAGGTGAGGAAGGTACCCATTCGATAGATTTTATCGGTATTTCTATTGTCAGCGCTTGGGTAGAGAAGATTCTCATAAGCCAAACTTTTTAACTTTCGTGCATCGAGAGCTAATGCTTGGAATTGTGCTGTTTGTTTTTCAGCACCAAGACGTTCTGCCATATCAAGAATTCCAACCATATCGCTAATGCTCGCATTTGGATAATTAGCTAATAGTTTTATGAGATCTGGATTTGTTGCTGTGGTTCGAATTTTTTCAACCACTTTACTTCCATCTTTGAGATTTAATTTATCGAGTACTTTAATATATTCAGATCTCCCTTGGAATATTCCTTCGTATTCAGAAATTTTCCAAATTTTAAAATCCATGCTGTCCTCTGGGAGATTATTCCATGCATGTGGAATAACGGAAAGAAGGAAGTAGGGAAATATAACACAAATCATAGCAACCCCAGTA
>JAQTZK010000049.1 GCA_028687815.1 Candidatus Altimarinota bacterium
ATGTAACTTGGTATGCTCTCGCAATTATTATTATTTCTATTGTTGTGGATTTTTTCCGATCGAGAAATTTGCTCAAAGTTGCCAGAGAATCTGGCGGAAGCCAAGCACTTGAAGCCGATGCGCTTCATTTTTCTTCTGATATGTGGAGTAGTGGGGCAGTCCTTGTTGGTTTGGTGGGAGTATTACTTGGGTTTGCGTGGGCAGATACCGTGGGCCCGATTGCCGTATCGGTGTTTGTTTTGCATGCGGGTTTCAAATTGGGGAAACGCACTATAGAAGTATTGATTGATACTGCTCCTCCTGGAACAGAAGCTCGACTTCGTGAGATTGTTACGGGAGTTACCTGAGTCCAATTTGTTGGAACTATTCGAGTGAGAACCATGGAAGGAACGATTCTAATTACAGAAATCGAAGTCGGTTTTCCAAGTAAAATGACCGTAGGTGATGCTTTTAAAATCAAGCAAAAAGTGACACTTGCAATTCAAGAAACCTTTGCGAATGCTCAAGTAATCGTACATTCGAGTATTTTGGATTAATTGACGTAGTGAGGATAAATTTATAATTTTAGGAAATGTAAAACCATGAATCATTTTCGTCTGAGAAATTTGATCTAGATTGCTTTAAAAAGATTTACCTATTGAATATAAAAAAGATTCCAGCATGACTGGAATCAGAAAAACACTCAAAGGTGATTAAATTCTTTCTAGAGAACCGATGTGAAGTATTCTTAGCCCGTTATCTATTACCTGTGAAACACAGTATGAAATAATAATTCACTGCTCAACTTGTTCTCACTTAAGGATTGGTGTTGAATGGTAATACGAGTTGAATTGGGAGGCAATGCTGGTTATATACTCGGCAATTCTCACTGGATCTTCTGCGTGAGAAGCCTTCCTTACTACGTCAGGAAAGGAAAGGATTTTTTTGACAAGATCTGCCTCGGAATCCTTGAGTTCTAGTATTTTGATAGAGTTAATATTTGGTAGTGGTTTCGCATATTTTCGCAAGATACTCTTGGCTCGACAGGAAGTATATATGAGATAAGCTCCACCAGATTCTTCAAACTGCAACATCATCTTGTTAAACTCTGAACTTATGGCTACGCTCGATTTTTTATCTTTCTTAATATCATTGTAAATAATAGAGCCCACGCCAAGGGTTTTGGAAATGTGCTTTTTTTCCGCATCAGTAAAATCTTCTCCATCATACTTTGCATGAAAATATTCAATCGTATCAGTGAGTAGCTTCATGATATTAGCAGCTCCATCTCGACTAGAAAGTTTCTTTTTCGTAGTCTCATCAACATAAAATCCATGATATACGTGCAATAATTCGGTGCTATCGCCAACTATATTCAACTTTCGAGCAGCTCTGAATAGTTTGTCAAAATGTTCCTGTTGTTCCTGCCCAACTTCGTAGATCAATTTTTTTGGTGAAAATGTTTTCATTCTGTGTTCTAGTGCAGCCAGATCTCTCGTGGCGTATATGGTAGCGCCGTCTTTTTTGAGAACCACATATCGCTCATCATCACCAATGGGTACCACATAACATCAAATGTCATCCTGTATTTCCTGTTTTTTCCTGTCGAATGCATCGGTAGTAATAACTCACTCCTCAAGCTGTTTTTCTATCAATTTGATTGCAGTATCTGCGTGTGTTCCATCAAAATATAGAATATTTCCATTCTCAACTTCTCGCATAACCATCTCTTTTCAGAGTTGAGCATACAGTCCTTCTCCAGTAAGGTATTCTTGGTGTATGTCGAGAATTTTATAAAACCGTTCAAAATCCTGTAAGCTCCATTCGACTATTTTTCTCCAAGTTGCAAAAGTCGCATCTTGTCATCCTTCCAATGCAGAGAATTGATCGATGGCTCGTAAGGAAAAACTATGGTATTGTCTGAGGAAACTTTCATAATCAGTAAAATCGCCCACCAAGGTAGCTAGACTATCTTTTTCAGATGGGGTATATTCTTTAAATATACCCTCTCAGTCTGCTGCTTTTTGAGCCTTTCGAAAATTTGAATATATCTCGAAAAGTAGGTCATTCTTGTTGGTGTAGGATTCTATGTTCGTACGACTTGAGAGTCATTCAATCAAAACTCCCATACCTCCCCAATCATTGAGATAGTTTATACGGTGCACGGTGTAGCCACAAGCTTCATACATGCTTCCCAAGACATGTCCGATAATAGTAGATCGAATATGTCCAGCATGCAGATGTTTTGCGGCATTTGGACTAGAGTAATCGATAGCAATATCTTGCCCTTGCCCTACGGAACTTTCTCCATACTGGTCACCCAGTAGTAATATCTGATCTAAGGATTCAAATAATTTACTTGCCGGAAGTTTCGCGTTCACATAAATTCCAACCGATTTAACATCCTGAAACAGGGGTATACCTTGGATGGTTATTTCTTTGAGTAGAGAGATTAATTTTGGACAGTAGTCTTTGAAATAGGCACTCTTGTCAGTAGAGAGAAGACTCGTACTCTTGAATGCAATATCTGCTTGAAAAGATCATCTTTCAATGAATTCCATCTCAAAGGCGTCAATCGGAAAGAGGGGGGAAGAAGCTTTGATGGCGTTGACTACATAGCTAAATATCTGTTCCGAGAAACTTTGAGTTGAGTTGTAGCCTCTAGATTTCCGTTTGTTTCGAACTTCGGTACAAATTGTATTTACACTTTGTAAAAGCTGTAGTCTATATGTGTCAATGATAGAGTTCGCGACTGATTCATTCATCGCAGAGAGGTCTTCATTTTCATGTAAAACATTCATTGTAGGTAACTAAAAAATAATAACATTTTAAGATTGAAAGTATCCTTGCTTTTACAAGAAAATCAAGCCTATCAAGAATTCTCAGGATGCTCAGTAGGAAAAACAAAATAATTTTATAATTTTTTCTTGTATTCTACTCGAATTTGGCTTACACTTTCCTTTAAGGCAATTCCCTACGTTTTACACGTGTAAATTCGCTCCTATTTCTTTATTTTCATATGATGAAAACACAAAATACCTTATTGCAAGTTACTACTATTACTGCAGTGACTCTACTGTCTATGCCTTCTGTATTTGCTTTCCAAACTATGGGGGACGGAATGGTTCAATGAGAAAATGGTACTCAAGGACAGGCTTCTGGATGGGGAATGCAAGGGTTTGATATGTCTGATTCTGATGCATCAGAAGGTCAAAATCAAGGAGTTGGTATGAGAAATACCCCAAAGACAACAGGGCTCACCAATGCTACTCAAGGGTCACGAACTACTTCCACAGCAAATTCTCCTGCAGTGAACTCAAATCGTTTTGCTACCGATGAGAATTTTGAAAAGGTAGACACTATCGATGATGGAAATGTAGATACTGAAGGGAATCTTTGGACAGAAAATGATGCAAGTCTGGGTAATGCCACTCATAAGGGTGATCTCGTAGTCATCGGAGATTTGGATATCGGAAATGCGGACATTGATGGTGATGTATACGTTCGAGGAAAATTCACACTTGGAAATGGAACCGTAACGGGAAATATAGTAGTAGAAGGTGATATGGAAACTGGAAATGCGGAAGTGAGCGGATATGTTTTTGTAACCGGAAACCTAGATGCTGGTAATAGTGATTTTAATGGAACTGTTTACGCATACGGAAAAAAGTCCGAAGTAAGCAATGGAACCTCTGGAAAGAAACTCAAAATTGCTGGAGCTCTCAATTCTGGAAACATGACTCGAACAGGACCAGTCTATGTTTTTGGTAAGAAATCAATTCAAAATGCTTCTGGAAAAGCAGTGACTCCAAAAGGTCTTTTCGGAAAGGTAGATCCATTTTTACTCATTGATCTCAATGCTGAAGATTTGGCGGAAGTAAAGGCGATTACCTCCAAGTACGAAGCTGAGGTATCCGCTACCAAAAAGTCACTTGCTGGAGAATATCGAACCTACAAAGCGGCAATCAAGAATAAAGTAGCCCCTACAAATGTGGCTACAATTGAAGAACTTAAATCTAAACTTACAGGACTTTCATCTAAAGCTTTTCAAGAACTAGCTCCATATACAGAAGGTATGGATTTTGATCAGAAAGGTATGGACACTCTTGCTGCCAAAGAAGCAAAAGCTTTGCTCAAGGAAGCAGGTAAATATTCAATAAAGAAATAGATAGAGAAAGGAGTATGATACATAAAACCGCATATGAATTATGCGGTTTTTTTATAGTAAATTGAGAAGTAAATTTTCCCCTAAATTCTCTCCTTCAACACTCGATAATCCACCTTTCCCGTCCCAAGTACCGGAATCATCTATTTGGGGAAGAAAATGGAGGACACCGAATTTTTCTGCAACCATCTGAGAGATGATATATCTGGAGACAATACTAGAACCAAAGGTAGATTTATGTTTTGATACGGGGAATATTTCCTTGCTTGCATTTCAAAAAAACTCTATACACTTGTCGGTACATCCCGAGTGGACACGAGAGATCAGGCTCGTTTGAGTGTCCCGGCAGCCAACTATAATTACCCGTTTGGGTTTGGAAAATCGGTGCCAATTCCTGCTCCTATTTAGGGGAGAGATGTTACGCATGTGTTTTTTCATGTTTATCAAACCAAATCCCTTTCCGACTTAGGAAGGGGATTTTTATATAGTAATTTTTATCAAAATGAGTGAATTTCTTTTTTCTTCGGAATCAGTTTCTGAAGGGCATCCTGACAAGGTGGCGGATCAAGTTTCCGATGCAATTTTGGATGCAATTTTGGAGCAAGATCCAAGAGCAAGAGTTGCAGCTGAAACTCTCGTGAATACAGGGCTTTGTGTCTTGGCTGGTGAAATTACTACTACCGCAAATATCGACTATATTGGTATTGCTAGAAAGACTATTACCGACATTGGATATAATTCCTCTGAGCTTTGCTATGATGGAAATACGCTTGCCGTCATGGTATGCTATGATAAACAATCTCCCGATATCGCTCAAGGAGTTGATGAGGGAAAAGGTATTGATCTCAATCAAGGGGCATGAGATCAGGGGCTGATGTTTGGATATGCTTGCAATGATACTCCAACGTACATGCCAGCTCCAATTTATTATGCACACCGAATTATGGAACAACAGGCAAAAGTTCGTAAAGAGCAAGCGCTGCCTTTCTTGAGACCTGACGCGAAAAGTCAGATTACTTTCCGCTATGTTGATGGAAAACCAGTGGATATTGATACGATTGTGGTTTCCACTCAACATCATCCTGATGTAACTCACGACACATTGTCAGAAGCGGTGATTGAGACGATTATCAAGCCGAGCATACCATCAAAATTTATTACTTCTCAAACCAAATACTTAGTCAATCCAACCGGACGATTTGTGATTGGCGGACCGATGGGGGATTGTGGGCTTACGGGACGAAAAATTATTGTGGATACTTATGGATGAGCTGCTCCTCATGGAGGTGGAGCTTTCTCAGGTAAAGATCCTTCCAAGGTAGATAGAAGTGCTGCTTATGCCTTACGATATGTTGCCAAAAATATTGTTGCTGCAGGTCTGGCAGATAGATGTTTGATTCAAGTAGCATACGCTATCGGAGTAGCAAATCCTGTATCTCTGATGGTTGAAACCTACGGTACTGGAAAAATTCCAAATGAAGAAATAGAACAATTGGTGAGGGAACACTTTGATTTACGTCCAAAAGGCATAGTGCAGATGCTTGATTTACTCGCTCCGAGGTATAAGAAAACAGCATCATATGGACATTTTGGAAGAGAAGAAGCTTTGTTTACTTGGGAGCAGACTAACAAGGTAGAATTACTCAAAAATTTTGTGTAACCCTTGGTATTAAAAACTGTTTTGAAAAGATTCAAAACAGTTTTTTCTTGGTAAAATATATATACTCTTTTTATGAGTAACTAATTTTTGACTTACCCGTACTATTATCTATAGTCTAAACCTATTTTTTTAAAAATGTCGATGAACATCAATTCACAACTCGCTTACCAAAGTGGTAATTTTCCAGCTCCAGTTCCAGCTCCTTTCACTACGTCAGAAGATATCCGTGCGCGTTCTAATAATCTTATTGCTCCCAATGTACATGGAGTAGTTTTACTCAAATGGCTTGCAGAACCTGGAAAAACTGGCATTATTCGAGTACAAGAAATACTCGATGAATTTTCTCAAAATCCAAGGAGTGGCGTGATATGGGGAATTACGAATTACCTAAAAAATAATCCGACTGGAAATACTCAGGTGGATACCTTATTTCAGTCGGAAGTATTTGATGCTTTGGGAATTGATATTACGGTAGGGAGTCTCAAATCTTTCCTCAAGCACATGGTCATTCATTCAGAAAAAATTGAAAACTAGTAACCCATACCTGTAGTATTGAGTTGTTGTTGATGAATAAAGTTAGCGAGCTTTTGCATTTGCACCTGAGTCAGCTCATGATATCCGGTGTGGTCGAGAAGCGCGAGCATGGTATCAATTACTGGTATACCTTTTCTTCGTTCTACTTTTTGCGCGTGTCGAATCATACATTTGAGTGTGGAAAGTTCCATTTCTAATTCTTCATCTATATCATTGGTAACGCCATCATATGTATGAAGAAATTCATCCAAATAGCGAACATAGTTTTCTACATTTTTTCCATCAAGGCGTCGTAGCATGGACTGTCCAACACCAAGATCGTAGAGTGCTCGTCGACGTTTTTTGAGATCAGCCTCAAGTTCCATTCGTAAATCTGGTTCAAAATCTGACAGATGAGCCACTGCTTGATATCGATTGATAGCTTCCATGATTTCTGGAAGTTCATCCAGTTTGGTATTTTTGGCTCGATTCTTCACTTGATTGGCGAACTTTTTTCTCATGGGATCAAGATGAAACTCGATATCACCAGAACCATTTACTCAAACTTTACATACGTAGTTGGTTCCCTCAAGTGAGTCGAGAAAATATTCAGGAATGCCATTTTCAAATACGTTTTCAACTCGTTGTTTGAAAATACGTCCGAGAAGTCGAGAACCAAGCTCCGGAGTAACATTTTTTACTAGGGTATTTACTAGGGCTGGAGTATCACTGATGATTTCTATCTTGTCGCCAAATGTAGCTCACATAGAGCGTTTCCATTTGTTAATCATAATTTCAGCTACCGCACGAGAATCTTTCATAGTATGAGCTCCTACTCGTTCTATATAGTCGATGCGCCCAAGAAATTCAGGACTAAATTCTCGCTTAAGTTCTCGAAGAAAATGTTTTTCTCGTTCTTTTTCAGCAATGGGTAGAGCACTCTGAAATCCAATAGAAGCACGGTCATTTTGAATAGCAAAATCATGTTCTCCTACATTGGAAGTAAGAATAATAATGGTATTATGCAGAGGGGTTTCAATAGAATGTTCTACCCGATTTCGGGGATCAGAATTGATTTCTTTTCCAGAAGTCAATCGAAATACCCCAGTACTCATCGCGGTCAAAAGTCCTTGTCGAACCATAGGGTGAGCTTTCTCTATTTCGTCAAACATAAGAATCGCCGATCCAGATCGTCCTTGCACCAGCTCATGGAGGTATCCAAGCTCACGAGCCTCTTCATATCCTCGAAAAAGCATCGTATCGGACAAAGGAGTAGCATCTCCATTGTTTACATATCCTGGAGGGGAACCAATAAGGCGAGCAAGTGAATGGGGTTCTTGAAAATTATCACAGGGAATATACGTCAATCGGTCTCGTGATCCATAGAGAATCTCTGCGAGAGCATGACCAATCTCGGTTTTTCCAACGCCCGTAGGTCCAGGAATCATAATGACTCCAAGAGGTCCACCCGTGTTTTGAATGAGTGGGATTTTTGGTTTGGCAAGAATTTTCGCAAGCGCGAGTTTAACATTGGGCATTCCGTGAATTTCTTGGTCGAGGAGTCTGACAAGTTCTTTGGAATGCGTGTCTACATTACTTTCGTTAAATCGGATTCACATAATGGGGAATGTTATCGCGGACGGAAATTGCCTGAGGTGGCTTGAGAGTTAGTTATATTTTGTATATGATAAAAGTCAAGTTACGATTGAATTCATTCGCAGTACTTATTATATTGCACTTTTGACAGAATATTTTACTATACTTGCAGTAAATAACTACCTGCTATGTGAGAATTTTTTAAATGAGTTGAAACGGTATCGACACCAAATACAACAGAAAAAAATCAAGAATATATTCCAAAAAAGTCATCCATGTGTAGTCAAGAATCACGTGATTGCATGATAGATAAAGAATCAGCCGAAGCAGATCATGCAGATTTTTTTGGATTAAATACTCCCTGAGTAAATTCAAAAAATACTCCATTATTTTCTCCTACCGTTTCGCCAATTGGTGTAAAAGAAAATTTGAATGCACTTCCTCAGGTAAATATTTCAAAAAAAGAATCAAATCCTGCTGAAAAAAATAGTAGATCTTGAAATATTAATACTGGATCAATTACTCAGTCAGGATGAGCAAATCAATCTATAAAAATTGGAAACTAAAAGATATTTGATGTCTTCGTTGTTATTTTGACTCCTCCACCTCAAAATA
>JAQTZK010000050.1 GCA_028687815.1 Candidatus Altimarinota bacterium
CAGCAACTGGACCCTCAAAATCATCCACTCCCGCGAGCATACGAGCCAGTGAAGCTCCGGTAATTCCCCAAAATCCAAAGTCAGAAAGTCCGCTCGAACTCAAAATAGTAGCAATGATTTGTACTTCATTTTGAACCCCCTTAGGGAACATCGGTCGTATAGGTCGATCAATGAGTCGTGAGTTGAGAATGGCCGTCTCAGAAGGTCGTCATTCGCGCTTCATAAAGCGATTTCCACCGATTTTACCCGAAGCATAATATCGCTCCGTATATTCTACCGTAAGTGGGAAAAAACTTGCCGCTTTCGCTTCGATATTTACTCCGGCAGTTGTCAGTAAGTAGTTACCTGCTGGGTCGAGAATTACCACAGAACCTTGAGCAAGTCGAGCGAGTCGTCCAGATTCAAAGGTAATAGATTTCCGGCAATGAGGAAAGTTTTGGAAACGGGTTTTTTATCAACCACGTTTTGGTCAGAGAGTCCAGGAATCATAGAAAAAAGTGAAAAACATCTTCCCAGTATCCGAACGGATGTCTCTCGATTTATAATACTGGTAAATCCAGTACCACAAATAAAGAGGCTACGCTAGATTTGGGAGATAAGCCAGAGTATATGGGAAATATTTCTATTGTAAAAGCGTAGGCGAATTTTGAACCGCTGTGTCTACGAATTTCTTGGATTTCTTCGCTTGTTTTTGGTATTCCAAGATTTTTCTACCTCTTTGCTCATATCGCTCAGCAAGAATAGGATGCTCACAAATAGATTCAAAAATTTCAGCCACTATTTCATAGAATTTTGGTAATTTCTTTTCATACACAAACATTTGTTCAAAGTAGCCCACCTCGTAAATAAGAGCTATAGCAAATGGATCAACCAGTTGGTCAAAAAAACCTATTTCTTGACCTTGTTCATCATATTCTACCAGAGTCAGTATTTGTTCTTCTAGCTCCTCAGGTGTCAGTGAAGAAAATTGTCGTAGAAAATGAGTAAAAACTCCATTTCTGAGTGATACCGTTTCCTTGAGATGTTCCTTTTCTGAAGCACCCTTGGGAGCCACCGTCTGAAAATCCTCCAAATACGTGAGCATATCATAAAAATAATCAAGGGTATACTCGATATCATCTTGATGTACTCAGGCTAAAGTACGAGCGTAGAAAAGATGTTTTGCCATATCCTTCCATTCGACATGCTTCATGCCTTCAATACGATCGATTTCCACAATCATTCGAATATCATATTGTTCAAAAACATCTTCTGGCAAACTATTCAAATCAGATGGATGAGAGAACATTAGTACTCGACAAGCTTTTTCAAATACTTCCTCGTTACCCCTGACGGAAAGTTCCAAAAATGTACACAGATAATCGGGATGACTTTGTGGTAAATCCTTGATGAGCTCCAGAAGCTTGGAACTATCATAGATTTCCTCATTTTGGAGTTTTATTGCTTGCTGCTCCATAAGCAACTGCTTTGCCCGGGCTATGTCTGCAAGGAATTTTGGATCCTTAGTAATTGTGTATATTTCTTCAAACAGCTTGAGTGCTTTTGCTGGTTTTGGATTTTGATAAAGGTAATATTCAGCTATACGCGTTCGAGCTCGAAGATTTCCTGTGAGGGCTGATTGACGAAGTAAGCTAAGTCCATTACGAATTTCTCCATAGGCAATAAATGCCTCTCCGAGAAGGGTCATTATATCAGCATTGTAGAGTCCGTTTGGGAGTTTTTCTGTCTGGAGTTTATCCGCAAGAATTTTGCGAATATCAACGGGAAATTCAGTGTCAAAATCTGGGCGTGCCGTAAGAGCTACTACCATATCTTCTGGCGCATGTACTCCAGAAAAGGTAACACTTAGGAGTGACGAAAGAATATCTAAATCTTGTAGATCGCCACGAGCAATAGCTCCTAGAGCATATCTTTCATAGCCACCATTTCGAAGTAATTGTGCAAATTGCTTGATAGCAGCAGCTGGCATAAAATCCAAATTAATTTGCTCAATCATGGATTCAGTATACTCGGAATCCGCGCCATATACGATGGCCGCACTCGTAAAAGCAACTAGATTTCCATAGTCAAGAAATGTGTTGGAGTTAAGATCACATTTCCCTTCTAGTACCGCAAGAAGGACTGCAAAATAATTCTCTTCACCATGGAGAGCACTGATTGCTGCTCGTTGCATTTCTACGTAGAATGAAGCAAATTCTGCTCACATACCATCAAAAAATCTTGAAATTCGTTCATGTACGAGCGTTAAATCGGTCATCAACGGAGTGAGTTTTTCGAGCTTATGTTCGGTTGCAAAATCCTTGAGCGTCTCTATGAGATTGAGTCGTTCTGGAGTTATCGCAAAGCGAGCAGCGAGATAGAGATGTGCACTGAGTATGTCTTCAAAATTATCAGGTATATCAATTACTTCTACACCTTCATCTTGCTCATCTCCTTCATCTTCCAACAAAAAAGTTTTTACACGTGGGAGGGGATGTTTTTCAAAGAAATTCTTGAGCACGGCTCGTTTTTCCCAACCACCTTCATACAGCTCCATAATTTGGGTAACGAATTGAAGTGAGGCAGTATAATTTCGAAATTCAATGGCCGCTAATCGAACACTTCTCAGTTTATATTCAATGGCATCTGGATTTTCAGAATCAAACGTATTCATGCCATCGGAAATAGCCTGAAATAAATCCTTTTTATAAGCAGCTCCAAGGTAATGATCAGCTCATGATGCTCCAAGTGCTTCAATGGCATTAAAATCTCGAGGAAATTGATAGTCTCGAAGTAAAGTTCCGAGCGGTGCTTCGATTGGATAACCTAAAGATTGTAGATAAAAATACATAGGAATCGCTTCTTTGGAGTTCTTTGTCAAAAAATGAAGCTGTGTCAATGATTTGAGACAGGCAATATCTTTGTGTTTATCCCAGCCCATTTTGAGTACATTTTTTGCCGCTTCAAAGTGTTTTTTATCAAGTAGAATTTGGGCATAGGGTACGATGGCACCGATATCACCATCGTCTTCAAAGCCACTACGGAAAGCTCTCGCTGCAGACATATCTTCCCGAAGAATATGACGGAGATATAGGCCATAAGCTCGCTCTAACTTAGTATCCCATATGCCAGATTTTTCTACTTTGGTTACAAAATCAGAAAATAATACATCATATCGTGCACAAAATATATCTCGTTTTCTTTTGAATTTTTCATCTTCTTGCCCCTCCTCATTGAGCGTCCAATAATCACTTGAGGCGATGGCAATGAGTATGGTCGAAAGACTATTTGGAACCTCATCGAGTACTCGATGTAACCAAGTAAAGATACGAAGATGCCAACCTTTTTCCAAAAGTTGTAATGTAATTTGTACTAATACTGCCTCAGATATTCCTTGGAGTGAAGGAATACTATCTAAGCAGGCACTTGCTTGATGTTTGGATGCTGCGAGCAACTCATACACTCGTTGACCATTTTCTTCTGCTGCGAGCTGCAACATAGTTTCCTTATCAAAATAAGGAATATATGCAGTAGAAGTAGAATCAGCTGCTTGAGTATTTGATACCATAACAAGAGTGGGATAATCTTTCTATTTTATAGAGATATAAAATAGAAAGTCAATAATATAGACAAATTACTGCACTACAGTATAATCGAGCAAATTATTTGTTCAAATTATGAATTCTCAAACCCTACCCCTAGATGAACTTCCTCATCAAACCGAACCTTCACTCCCAAAAGAATTTGAAAAATTTACATCCCTTAGTGCATACCTCTCAGAAGAAGGAGTACTTTTAGAAAAAAAGAAGGGAGAAATCTGCCTTCAATTAAATATCGTTCACAATTTACTATACGAAATTGGAATTCAAGGGAATACGGAGGATTTTTTGAATCAACTCTATAGCATGAATCGGGTCATTGCAGATATTATTCAAGAATGAGAATCCCATATGTATGATGAAATAAAGCTGGCATTGGACTTATTTATCAGAAGTAACTCTGAATCGTATGTACCAACCATCAAAAATGAAGTATTTTCTCATGTTGACACCGTACTTGCGACTTAGTTTTTTCCCGAATATATCGTATCCACTTTTTATATAACTCCATGTTAGGAAATACTGCAGATATCTATACAAGTCAATCAATTGGAGGTACCATCACCAATCTATATCCAGTTGCTGGTATCATTGAAGGAAATGATGGGCAACGATATATATTCCCTCTCACAGACTTCAATAATGACAATCTTCCTATCGTAGAAGAAAATCCAAAAATTGGAGATGAAGTCGTGTTTAATATTGAGCGACGGAGTATAGATCGCACTGATTTTCGATTCAAAGAAGAACTGGTTGAAAATCCCAATCTGGTACGACTTTGTTGGTGAGTTCAGCTAGCGTTATCAAAAAGAGTAAACGTTATTGTAGAAAAATTAGAAGAACCAGTAAAGTAAAAAAGTGGAATGGATTTTTATTTCCATTCCACTTTTTGAAGCTCGATTCCCTCGAGAAAAGATTTTTATTTTGCTTGAGTAGCCGCGTCCAAAATTTTGAAGAACTCATCAGGACCTCTGAAGTTCATAATCTTATTATTGAGATATACACTTGGAGTACCTTCAAGTCCAAGTTGATTTCCTTCATCAATTTCTCGCTCAAGGGCTTTTTGATATCGAGCACCCGTGAGACATGAAGTAAATTCAGTAACGTCTAGTCCAATTTCCTTTGCTTTTGCAACACGCTCATCATCAGTAACCGCAGCTCCTTGTTTCTGATCTTCTAATGTATAAAGTGCGTTTCGGTATTCTCGATATTTCCCTCCTGATAGAGCACAAAGAGCACCAAGTGCGTCCCCTTCTGCATTTGGATGTACCGGTTTGCCATCTCTACCCGTGAAAGTAAGGGGGAAATTATAAAAAGTAGCAGTGACTTTTCCGGTATCAATGTAATCTTTCCAAAGTTTCTCTTCTACTTGGTCATGAAATACAATACAGGCTGGACACTGATAATCACTAAATAATTTAAGTTGAACTTTGCTATTTGGAGCACCAAAAACGGCTGATTGAATATCTTGACTTCCGGAAGCGGTATATATGCTATTTGGATAATTTCCCGTACCTTTTTGAGATAGAGATCCAGAAGTACAAGAGGTAATTCCTAAAAGAGCAACCACGAAAAACACTAATTTTAGTTTCATAAGAGAATTTAATATAGTTCAACAATAAAGATTCTTGCGAAAAAATCAAAAGAGAACTCCAAATCAGTTCGACTTTTTGTTTTTGCTCCATATACTTAATGGTTATATCTTTATTCAAATTATGACTCACTCTCGACCACCTCTACCATATGGAACCGATGCTCTCGCACCATTTATTTCTGCGGAAACACTAGAATTTCATTCAGGAAAACATCATCAGACTTATGTTGACAACCTCAATAAACTTATTGCTGGGACTCCACATGAAACTCAAGATCTGGAAACTATCATCAAGACCTCTTCTGGACCAATTTTCAATAATGCCGCACAGATCTGGAATCATACCTTTTATTTTGAAGGACTCGCTCCAGCCGGATCAGCAAAGCTTGATGGTAAACTCAAAGAAGCCATTGTTTCTACTTGGGGATCTGAAGAGAATTTTATAGCAGAATTTAATAAAGTAGCTATTGGGACTTTTGGCTCTGGATGGGCTTGGCTCGTGAAGAAATCTGATGGAAGTCTGGCTATCATTTCTACCAGTAATGCCGCAACTCCACTTACTACCAATGACACCGCAATACTGACTTGTGATGTTTGGGAACATGCCTACTACATTGATACTCGGAATGCTCGACCAAAATACTTAGAAAATTTTTGGAAAGTCGTAAACTGGTCAAAGGCAGGAAATAATTACTCCAAATAAGAAAAAAGACATCCTTAAGGATGTCTTTTTATATACCTTACTCATTTTTTTGGAATGTAGAACATCCGCTAAATGAAGTAAGTTTAATAATTTACATTTTACATTGACCGAAAATTGCCGAAGCAATACCACTAGTAGAATGTACATCTTCAGGCAATGAGGCAGCAAAATGTATTTCTTTTTCATGAAATACAAACACTGGCACATGGGAAAAAATACCATTACCATCAGGCGATATACTATCTCCTGGGCATTCGATAAATATAGTTCCTTCCAAAAGTTCTGTATGTTGCAGTACTATATAGCACACTTCATACAGACCAAGAGGAAACTCATGCTTCCTCATTGAGACAACCGCTTCATGAGCACTTTGTTCAAGGTACTTTGCCCCCAATTGTGCTGGGATTATTGAGAATTTTGATCCCTGTTCTTTTTGAATGCTTGCTATTGCAGTTGCCTTGCGTTCAGTTTCAGTCAAAAAAAATGATTCAAATAGTACGCTCAAATTTTGAGTAACTCTAAATTTTCTTCTTTGACCAATATGATCTACCAGCAATGCTGTTGCGCCACCATAACTCGATGCAATTTCGCTCCAGTGAGGAATAAGAAAATATCCATCTATTCCCTCTGGTTGCTTATCTTTACTCGCATTCTGTGCTTGAAACATGAGCTGCCAATTCGGTTTACTGGCAATCCCAATTGAGTGGGAAATCTCAAGCTGATGCGGTAATGACTTGATTTTATTTGTCTGCAACATGATATCATTCCTTTAAAACAACCTATTCACACATTTTTACCTTTGAAATCGGCTTTTGCAAAATACAAAAAGAATTAACTTTGTCAAAGTGGACTACAAAAAAATACTCCGTTTCCAGAGTATTTTTTGAATCAAAGGTATGAATTACGCAGCGAGTTTTACATCGTGTGCTTCAAGACCCTTCTTTCCTTGAACTGCTGTATATTCTACGGCAGCACCTTCCTTTGCAGGCTTGTTAGTAGAAGGATCGATTTCAGCCCAGTTGTTGAAAACTTGACCTCCACCATCTACCTTAGTGCAGTGGAAGAAAAGATCATCACCACCATTTTCTGGAGCGATAAATCCAAAACCCTTCTCTGCAACTAGCTTCTTGATAATCCCGTTCATGTGCGAGTATAAAAAAATATGTATCTCGCACTTCCTTTCGTACGTTTGAGATTAGAGATATTGTAAGTGGTATTTCTTGAATTGCAAATTTATCCGTGAGGCAAGATGAATTGTTTGATAAAATAGCCCTCACTTGAAGAAAAGAATCAAGTGAGGGCTAAAATATTTTTGAAAATTAACACCCCTTCTTTCGGAAATATTCCACCAAATCCGTAATAGCTACTTCATCCTGAAGTCCTGTATCTCGATCTCGAACCGTAACCATTCCAGCAGTATATCGGTCACCATCTACACAGATAGCAAATGGCATTCCTGCTTCGTCCGCTCGGTAGTACCGTTTACCAATAGCTCCTGCTTCATCATATTCACAAGTAAAGTGTTCAGAAAGGAGCTTATAGAGTTCCATAGCTTCGGCTCCAAGTTTTTTGACGACCGGGAGGATAGCAATTTTGATCGGAGCGATATTAGCTGGGAAACGCATGACTACACGAGTTCCTGCTTCCATCTGCACTTCATCATACGCATCTGCCAAGCTCGCCAAAGTCAGACGAGAAAGTCCGATAGATGGCTCGATAACGTACGGAATATATTTTTTGGTAACCTGTTCGGTACCTACCGTTTCTTGAGTGATATAACTTAAATCCTGTTTGGAAAGTCCCATATGTGCTTTGAGATCGTAATCAGTTCGATTGGCGAGGGTTGAGATTTCTCCCCAACCAAATGGGAAAAGATACTCAAAGTCTCCCGCACGCTTTGAATAGTGAGGAAGTCCTTCTTTTGGGATTTCTACAAATCGTACCTTGTCTTTTTTGAAACCAAGAACTTCCGTGAAAAATCGTGACTCTTCATCGTGCCATTCTTGGAAGAATTTCTCATCCGTTCCTGGTTCGCAGAAGTATTCGATTTCGATTTGTTCAAATTCACGGGTTCGGAAGATGAAGTTTTTTGGAGTGATTTC
>JAQTZK010000051.1 GCA_028687815.1 Candidatus Altimarinota bacterium
AACCGTTACTCGAGGCCAAGTTATTGATTATACATTCCAAGCACGTAATAACGGACCTTCAGCTACTATTGGTCGAACCACAGTGTCAGATATCGCTTTCCCCACAGGTGTAAGTGTGATATCTGTAACGGGGGCAGGATGGACGTGTACTTCCAATACATCTAGTTTTAGTTGTTACACTGACACTATTTTTCAATCTGGAGTAAATCTTCCACTTATTACCGTTCGTGCTCAAGTGAGTAATACCGCGGTATATGGTTCACCTCTTATGAACTATGCTTGTGTTCAAAATGGAGATGAATCTCGAATCAATAATTTTGGGAATAATAACTGTGACGAAGCAAATATTATTATTACTCCACCAAATCCTGCTGCTTGTGTGCCAGGTACTACGACTGGAAATCAAGTAAATCCTATTAATGGAGCAAGCCCCGGACTTTGTCCTACAGGAAAAATCGTTGGTGATTTTGTAGCTACTCCAACAGGAAGTACTTTGGTGTATTCTTGGTCATGTGATGGAAGTACTCCTGGTGGCTTGTGTCAAGCTACCTATACTCCAGGAATTGGAATTTGTACTCCTGGTCCAACCCGAGGAGTACAACCTTCACCAATTATTTCATCAACACCTGGACTTTGTCCTGTAGGCCAATCAGTTACTGGATTTACCAGTACTACTGTAGGAACAACAACTACGTATGCATGGGGATGTGGTACTTCTACTTTTGGAGGACTATGTCAAGCTACCTACACTTCTTCGCTTACCAATTTTGATCTTTCGTTGAAGAAGTATGTAAATAATATCAATCAAGATGCACAAGATGGTTTTCCTGTAGCTTTTGGTACGGGAACTACCTTTAATTATATTATTCGAGTTACCAATAATGGAGCTGCGGGAGTATCTGGTATTACTACGGTTTCTGATCCAGGGCCGGCTACCTGAGTGAATTTTATTGGTACGCCATCGGGATCAGGATGGAATTGTAGCCTTTCAGGTCGAGCCATCTCTTGTACTTCGAATAGTACGATTGCTTCATGAGCGAACTTTCCAGATATTACCGTGCCAGCTACTACCACAAATGCACTTGGAACTTTTCGTAATCTTGCTACAGTAGCAAACCCAAATGAAAACCCAATCAATAATTTTGGGAATAATAATTCAGATGAGGCAAATGTTATTGTAACGGCAATTTCTGGTGTCTGTACTCCAGGTACCACCACTGGTGCTCAAACTACTGCCGTAACTGCTACAACTGCGGGACTCTGTCCTGCTGGACAAGCGGTAGGTGGTTTCACGAGCACTACTGTAGGAACTACTACTAACTATTCTTGGAGCTGTAACGGAAGCCCAGTCGGTGGACTCTGTGTAGCTTCATTTACTCCAATTTCTGGTGTCTGTACTCCAGGTACCACCACTGGTGCTCAAACTACTGCAGTAACTGCCACAACTGCTGGACTCTGTCCTGCTGGACAAGTGGTAGGTGGTTTCACGAGTACTACGGTAGGAACTACGACTAACTACTCTTGGAGCTGTAACGGAAGCCCAGTCGGTGGACTCTGTGTAGCTTCATTTACTCCAACTGTTACTCCAGGTATCTGTACCAGTTTAACTGCCTCTGTGACTTCTCAAACAGTTTCGTCATATAGTTCCGTCTTAACTTGTACTGCTGGAGCTAGTGCTGGAGCAAATCCTACTTTCCAAATTAACTGTGGAAATGGTCAAATCATCAACGCAGCAACAGGCACTTGTAATTATATTGCCTATGGAACAAATTCGGCATTCTGTAGTGTAAATGGGCAAACAGGAACTGCTATTCCAAATGCATGTCGACTTAATATTACGAGTAATCCTCCAGGTGGAGGTGGACCAGGAACTTGTCAAGAACTAAGTTTCACTACCTTGAGTAATATAAACAACATACTTTCTATTGGAATGAACTGTACTGCTACTTCAGCTGCCCAACCAAATCCTACTTTTGAGATTGATTGTGGAAATGGTCAAACCATCAATGGAAATACGGGTATCTGTGGATATTCACTCATTGGAAATACAAGCTTCCCTTATACAGCGACTTGTCGAGTTAATGGATCTACTCAAGGTGCCCCTTCTGCTTCCCCTGGAATTTTTGCACCAGGAAGCTGTCGTCAGTCTATATCTTATAGTGCGGGATGACCACCTCCACCAGGAGGTGGAGGTGGACCATCTACATATTGTGGAAATGGAATCATAGACTCTTGGACAAAAGCCTTCGATGTAGCAGCTCAAATACCTGGGGCAACATGTACTGCGGTCACTCGACCTGAAACGGTTACTGTCAACGGAATAACTACTACTACAGCCGTGTTTGATCATTATAGATGTGTAGTCACTACACAAGAAACTTGTGATGCAGGATGGCTTAATGGTTCTCCATTAAACAATTTATACTGTGTTGGTTGTCAGACTCAGAATAACGTCACTACTACCAATCCAAGTGCGAATCCACTTATGATTTCATATCATCCAGTCGATACTACTCGTCCTCAAGGGCTTACGGTAAGTAATTACCAATGGATTGTGGGAAATAATGTTTCCGTATTTGATGCTGGCGATCGATTCTCTATTGCTTCTCCATATCCTACTATCTTGTCTGGATATAGTGCGACTATAGAAAATGACTCTAATCTCATCAATCCAGTTAACTCTACAATAAGTAATCCTTTTGGAAACAATGAGTGTATCGGTGCTGGACAAATAGATTTCGGTGCTGGACCTCGTAATTGTACTGCATTAAAAACACTTTTCAGCGTTGCTGCAGGTGGTACCGTAACTCCAGCATATGGAGGAACTGGTAAAAAATACACTGGAAATACTACTAGTATTACTGTAAATGCCGCGGCAGATGCAAATCCTCCACTAAGTCCTGGTTCTGCAGTGTTACAAAATAACTTTACCATTGGAATTGGATATCTCCGAGAACCCCTTAAGGTTCGAGTAGCACGTCAAGCAGTAAGTAATACTGCCGGTGGAAATGCGTATATTGGAGCCCGAACTGGATATAGTGTAAATGCTATTACTAATGAATTTCTTTCGAGTATTAAGACGGGTAACTTCGTAGTAACCTCGAGTGCTAGTTCTAATTCTAATGCTCTCTCGGGTGCAGATAGTTCGAGTGTAACAAACACTTCTCAGAATTTGTCCGTTGGTAGTAATGGATCAGTAAATGTTGCGAGAGATGTAAATATATCTACCATGGGTGATTTTAACTTCGCTAACTTCGCCAAGATGGGTGATGCTGGTAATATCTACAATCTCAAGAAAGGAACGGTAACTATTGCTGGGGATATTCGACTCAAAGGAATTGGAACCCTTCTTATTGAAGAAGGAACATTGGTGATAAATGGTAATATTACTTATGAAGATGCCAATTCAAGTTGGGCATTCATAGTAGTGAAACCAAGTGTTTCTGGAATGTATTCTGGAACGTCTATTCAAATCAAAAATACGGTAGAAACAATATCCGGTGTCTATATGGCACTTGCTGGAGAAATGACTGGATCAGCCGCTTCAATTGTACAACTCTCAGTTGATGGGAATGTGTATGCTAATATTGGAAGCCTTGTTAATAGTCGAACATTCATTCGAGCTACAGAGGGATCAAGTGCTCTCTCAACAGGGGTAACCATCAACTACTCTACTCGAGCATTCAAGAATCCTCCACCACTTCTCTCAAAGTATTTGGAGCAATATACTCTCAGAAAAATATCACGATAATAAAAAAGAGTCCATAATGGACTCTTTTTTTTGAGGTAAATTTACATTACTTTGGTCATATATTCTCCACATATTTCATACCCAAATTTTCGGTAGTAGGGTCGTACCCCAGTTCCAGAAATCACTGCCATTTTTTCTATTTTTGGATAGTGCTCTCGTACTATTCGCTCAGCTTCGGCAAGAAGTTTTTTTCCAAACCCCATGTGTTGACCACTCCCATCAGGAGGAGCTCCAATGGGAAGTTGATCTCCAAAAACATGAATCTCTCGGATAATACTACAACCCGTAAGTTCTGGAACAATTGGAACTTCACCAGTGAAATATTGACTCGGAATCCTCAGTCGTAAGAGTCCAAAAAGCGTTCTATCTTTAGGGTCGATGTATTGTATGAGAAATTCCTTACCTTGGCTCGCATCGTATTCCGTAGTCTCCATGATTGCATCGTGTGGGTTATTGGTTTTGGCTCGGATTTCCCTTGCCGAGATATCATGTCGTCGTATACCTTTTTCGACCATTTTCTTTGCCGTCAGTTCTCGGAGATTGGAAAGCTTGGAGCCTTCAAGAATCATAGTAGCAGGAATATCACGGTAGCTTCGATTGAGACGAACATACTCAGGAATCATACCTTCCAAATCTGCCATGAGATCAACGAGAGTTGCATCATCATAGGCAGTAAAACCTCCATTTCGCCAAATTTCCGTGAGTTCAGAATGATCGGTAACTACCATAGGATAAATTTTGAGCTCATCAGGGCGATAGTCAGGATTGTTGAAAATTTCTTGCATGGATTCTCGATCGAGAAGCGGATTTGACCCGAGGAGATTGGGCATCATGTGGGCTACTACCTTAAATCCAGCATCTTTGAGCATACGAGTAGCTTCTATGGACTCTTTGTTACCATGTCCTCTTTGATTGAGCGTATTTATGGTATCATTAGTAGTTTGATAGCCAATTTCGACACGAGTGACACCATAGACACGAAGCTGTCGAATTTCATCAGGTGTAATCCAATCTGGGCGAGTTTCAATAGCAATACCGATCACCCGAGATTCAGCCGTTTCATTTCGATCTTGAGCTTCTTTGAGGGTTTTTGAGGCGATCATTTCAAATCCTTTGCGTATCTTAAATCCTGACAATTTATCTCCGGATTCTCCTGATTGGATGTACTTTCGTAGTTCGGAAAAGGTTGTATGTCCATCATAAATACCCCGCATGACCATTTCTTTATAGGCTTTTGGGTATACGCTCCAAGTTCCCCCAATAACTCGGACGTCACATTTGGCAATCGCATGTCCGGTTACCTCGAGAGATCGAAGACGATTTTGGACTTGAAGTACGGGATCAAAAGCATTGAGTTCCGCTCTCATAACAGCTGGCTCTTGAGGAACATAGCTCTTGGGAAGATTATCAAAAGTGGGACAGTACACACATTTTCCAGGACATCACCAGAATTTGGTGAGGAGGGAAATCACGGAAACTCCAGAAAGTGATCGAACGGCTCGTTTGCGAAATAGCTTCAAAATACGAGTTTCATTGGCATATTTCCCATCTCTTACGCCATTTCTGTATACTTCGAGTAGCTGAAAAAGCTGTGGAGAATCCGCAAGCTTATATTTGGCAGCGATTTGATGCACGATAGTCTGGAGATGTTGTTTGGTAGTAGCATCTGGATCAAGAATCACTGCCTCGATAATTTCTTCTGATATGTCAAAGTTCATACTCGGAGTGTATCGCAACTTGTCGAGTTCGCAAGCGCCAGTATCTCTTTTGACACAACCGCGACTTTTTATACAATAGGCAGGCAAAAATCTATGCGGGGGTAACATAAAAGAGCGAGTGTACTAAGGCTTCAACCCTTGGGTGTGCCGGTTCAAACCCGGTCCCCCGCTCCATTTTTGCAAAACAACACTCATGTCTATTTTAGACTCAACTACTACCACCAATCAAACTTCTTTTCGGGAAGTTTTTTCTTGATTTATCATGATACACTTCTTGATTTTTTGTTTTTCAATATACTTTCAATATGGCTAATTCACATGGACTCTCACCGCGCCTCGTCAAAAAACAGGCCGCAGCTCGAAAACAATCAAAAGGGAAGAAAAAAGCTTTTGCCGTGTATATTGGAAATGAAAATCCACAAACTCGTAAAAATACGAGTTTTAAGCAGCGAAAGCACTACATGGAAAATAAAATAAGCTTTCCAAAAAAGAAACTTGGCACAAAGAATGTTGAATCACTTATCACTCAGGGGATTTTGGATGAACGAGGATTTTTTAAGAAGGGAAAGAAGAAGAATTATATCACTAAATCTATGGTAGACCTCAAGGGATTTGATTACTACGGAATGCCGAGAGCTGGGTAATTTTACAATTGTGAGCATTCGAATATAATATATCGAATTCACCTACTCAGCTATGCATAATTCCGCATCAGAATATATTGAAAACGGTCTCGTTTCACTCCATCGATGAGTTTGGGGAAGATTGGAAGATGGCATGGATCTTCCTGTTGGAGGTTCCGTATTTAGCTCAGAACTTACCACTAAATTACATCTAGATTTTAGTGCCTTTAATCGATTTGTAGAAGCTGAGACATTTAATGAAATTTTCACAGAGCGAAAAACTATTTTTTCCATCTGGTATGCTGATCTTCCTCAAGTACTCCGTGATGCTGTTGATCCGCGAGTGTATTTTGCCCTCATAGTAGTACAAAATGGAATGGAAGAGCGCCTTGGTATTGTCCGAGATGCTCATGTTTCTCGAAAATCAGAACGGGATGCGAAATATCTCAATACCCTTCCGAAGCTTTCCGACTTTCGTGATGGAAGTGCTTTTTGTGCGGAACAGGCCGCATTGGGTCAAGCCATGCTTCAATCACTAGAAATACCGAGTGTTTATATGAGCGGTGTTTCTTTTCATGATAATCTTAGTGATGGAGCAGATCATAGTTGGATAGTGCTCTATCCTGATACGGAAAACTCTATCATTTTTGATATTGCTCGACCAGAAGATAATCGACTGCCAAATGTCTATAAACCAGAAGCGCCATTTTCACAATATATATTTGAAAATAAGGATAATGCCTTTGTAGAAACAAAAAAACTTCTCAGAAACACGGTGCGATATTTTGGTGTTTCGGACAATCCAAATATGACTATGGACCCAGCGAATATTGTAAAGGGCCAGGTACATACTATTTTGGCTCCTCTTGAGTAGTAAGGGGCAAGATTTTCTTGCATATTTACCATAATTCGCTATGCTCCACGAGCATTTTTGCAGCCATAGCTCAGTTGGATTAGAGCGCCTCCCTGCGAAGGAGGAGGCCGCTGGTTCGAGTCCAGCTGGTTGCACCATATGAACTGGAAGACCCCTCTGATGAGTCACTTTGTGGCTTGCCGGAGGGATTTTTTGGTTCGTCCAAACTATTATCGTCATGACGTTTGGGTTGTGCGAACCGGAATACCACGGTTGCTCGAAGTTTCCCTTCCACAAAGGAAACTTCGATCTTTTCAACCAAAGCGCTTACAAGAATCCTTTTTTCCTCAAAAGTGAGATTATCGATGTTGTCTTTGTATTCTTTTGAGAATAATTCCAAGCTTTCATACGAGATATTTGCACGCACGGCACTTTCAATCTTTTCCTCTATTTCCTGAAATTCCTTTTCGTATCAACTCTTATCCTTTTCGTACTTATGGACGAGCCCTTCATATTTCTCCTCGTTCATTCAGCCTTTGAAATAGCGATCATCCACATTTCTGATCGCGCCAGCAGCTTCCTCAATACATTTAGACAGATGTTTCTGTGTTTCTTCCAAAGTTCGGAGTATTTCCGTGTCCATAGTCTGACGCTCATACAATTCAAAGAACTCCTTCGGATCTTTGATTGCCTGCATGATCTTTCCATATACAAAGCCATCGAGAGC
>JAQTZK010000052.1 GCA_028687815.1 Candidatus Altimarinota bacterium
AGGTAATATCATCAGCATATCGAGTATATCAAACATCTGGATCATATTTCTTGAGGAGCACAAGAATAGCTTCATCAACCGGTATAAAAGCTAGGTTTGCTATAAATGGCGAAGTGGGAGCCCCCTGAGGAAGTGAACCGCGGTAGGTAGTCATTCGTACTGCCTCAGGTATAACTCCTTTAAGAATATTCAAAGTCCCTAGAGCCTTTTCTACCTTAGCTAGGGTAAATGAGGGGAAGAAATTTTCTACGTCGATATTGATAACTACTTCTTTACCCACATGCGCCCGAGCGTTATCTCTGAGACTTCGTCCACGGCAAAATCCTGAAACATAGCTCGGCATTCGCAGGGAAGTATTGAGTGAGCCAAGAAGATTTTTTTGAATGTCTTTGAGTGTATCAGAAGGGGCATGAATAACTCGAGACGTACCATCTTTCTTGGGAATCAAAAACTCATGGTATTCAGTTACCACACTGGTAGTTGTCAGGAGTAGCTTTGCGGGTTCAATAATTTTTCGACGACTTGAGTGAGTGCCTTTGGGAAATAAATTTTTAGACAAATAGGGTACCGCGTACTTAAAATATACAGCCACCATTGCGACCAAAGCTAAGATACACAACAATACTAAAAATTCTGATGCTACGGTTTGCATATATTTTGAATTTGAATTAAAAAGCGAGAGCAAATGCTCCCGCTTGTTCCTGCTATTTGTTTCTTAATACGTATAAATTCCGTAGGAATTTATACGTATTCCATATAACATAATTCGTCCACAACGATGGAGCATCGTCGAAAAAACCAGGAACTCCGGAAGTATATGAGGAGTTAATTAAATAATCAAAACTATTTTTAAAATTTTTATATGAAAATGTATGGTACTTTCTTCTTCTAAAAAAACACATCGTTGACTTACAGTTTGAACTTAGTATACTCCCTAGTTGAGAAAAAACGCTCAACCAAACTTTATCACTCATTTACTCTTATGAAAGATTTACATAAAAAAGCACTAGCTGCTTATTTAGAAATGCTAGAAATTCACATTGACACTAAAACTACTGATACCCTATTTCATGAAAAAACTGCTGATTTTTATGAACATCTATTTGAAATTGCTCATAAAATCGGGGAGCGATATGTTGATTTGGATGGAACCTTGCGCACAGATTCACTCATCGACAAGAAAAAAAGAGTTTATGAAATTATATCAAATTTGAAAAAAGAGATTGAGCTTTATGAGTGAGAGAATCAACTCACGCTCGGAACCGAAGATCTCCTTGGTGGAATAGCAGATGAGTTGGAAGATTTGGAATGAACTTCAAAGGCATTTCTTAGGTAGTCACTTATCTCGGTTGAATTTTTTCAAAAGCCTCTAGATACTTCTAGAGGCTTTTATTGATATAAATTACTATTCTTGAGAAGGCTGACCTACTTCTCAAACGCCATTCATAAGCCGATCAATGACTCCTGATGACGAATTTATAAGACCATTGATGCCTTGTTGATTCACGATTTCTATTCACGAATTTGCAGTTTCAATACTTTTAGTCAGTAAGGGCCAAAAAAGTACAAAAGCTACATAAATCAGGATTCAAATGATAACCAAAAGACCAATAACCAATGGAATAATCCATTTTTTAAACTCTACGAGTTTTCCTAAAATAGCCTGGTATGGGATATTTCAATATTCTAAATCTCTTTTTTTACTTCGATAAAGAATATCGTGATTTCAGTGTGTGTGCTTCTTTTTATGAGAATTAAATAATTCCTCAAGGTCAAAGTTCATATATATAAAAGTAAATTAAATAGAATTGTGCTGAAAATAAGAAGTAAAATGAATAGATTTTGAAACTCCTCATAGGGGGGGGTTCTATTAATTTAGATTTTTAACAATTCCAACGAGATGGACATATTGACTCTTGGAATAGTTCTTATTGGAAAATGCAAATCATGAGTAGCGAAAGGTAGCTAATATCGAGCTTTGTAAATAGAAAAAAGGATTTATTCAATTGAATTTAATTTTTCCTGAAGTTAACAAAGAATGTCGTCTATATTTAGATGACTCAAGGCCTCTGTTTGTACTTACCTGCACACCTTCTACATGCTGTAGTTTTATTTTACTATCTGTGTTTATTTGGTGTGTTTCAAATGGCTCTGATACTGACTCAAATGCAAATATAGTGTCGGCCTGATAAAATGCAGCAAGAAAGAGTACAGTAAAATAAAAAAACAGCTGCCGCATAGGAAAAATCAAAATTAATGTGTATTCGACTAAATATTGTAATTAATATTTAAATATATTCAATATTTCAAGTTAGTTGCCTCAATTGCAACGATCAATATAGGTAAGTAAAATTTCATATCACTCTTTTTTTTATAAATACTCTGCTGATTGCAGAGTATTTATAAAGTATTATGTATCAGTACTATTCGATACAGCAATCCACCGCTTTTCGTACCAGATCGCCCAGTTTTCCCATAAAACCACCTCGACGAACTGGCTCGTCTGCCATTTTCACATGAGTTATGGCTGATTTTGATTCGGTCTTCATTTCCTTGGCTGAAATATTTTTTGGAGTTTCATCCTCAATTTCTGCATGATTCGCAAATTCACCAATATTTTCTGAAGTAATCACATTCATTTGCAATCCCCAGAAGAGAGAATAAAGATCATACGCCTTTTCAAAGTACGCATAGGCCTCCTTTGGATTTTCCATATTTTGTGCTTTGGTTCCAACTTCCATAAGACGCATGGAAGCCGCGAGTAAATGCTTAGAAATACACCAAACCTCACCTTCGTATTCTTTGATAATCGTTTTGAGGAGATTTTTTCTCATCTCTCGGATTTCTATGATAAGGTCATAAAAATGAGTTTTTCCGGTCTTTGCTCCTGAGAATATCAAATGTTCTTCGATAGAAATCAAATTCATAATGGCAATCGAGAGATCCTGGTCACTCGAAAGGTCCATCTTCTCATGCTTCTTCATGGAATCATATTTTTCAATGAGTTCATTGATTTTGTGAAGATTATCACTTCCGGAATCTTTTTTTTGAGATGACATACTATCTAGCTGTTATAAAATGAAATATGGTACTTGCAATGGACAACATCATAATAGGTAAGACTACTTTTTCAAACGGGAAGTGAGCCTTACCATTATTTTTTACCTTAAGCCATTGATACAGTGCGGTACTTCCGAGTAGCACCAAAGCACCAACCGCGGAGCTAACTACGATTTTATCTGCGAAAATGGTGGTCGCATTGAAGAAAGTGTGTGGATTCATACCTACGCTTCCAATGACGTTAAAATATTTAAATGAAATAGCCATGAAAATAATATAAGTCGCAGCCACAATGGTATCACGAAATCGGAACTTCCAGTTTCGCTTTTCGAGAAAACTATTCGTCATGGTAATAAGTACTACCAGACAGGCACCAATCCAAACTCCTACTACAGAGTCGTCCAATCCTAATTGACGTGAAATACCAAGACCAGCGACTACACCTATAACGCAAAGATCGCAAATGAGGGGTATAAAGGCAAAGGAAATGTTTGGAATACTGAAAATGAGTCATCCAAAGATAACTGGTATATATCTACGTGGTAATATATATCTCATAATAAACGGAAAATATAACTAGCTTTTCGCTATAAATAAGCATCAACACTGTATATAGTTTTTTTTTAATGCAAATGTTTAGCAGGAGAGAAGTCGTGATTAATATCGGTATCATTGTGAAATTATAATACGACATCTCTACTTGTAACTTATAGTTACATAGTATCATAACTTGAATTAAGTTTATCTTAATAGCTAAGCTGCGCGATTCACCGTGTGACTTAGTAAATTTCTAGCTTACTATCCACATTCACAATATTCCAAGTATTCCTGCTCCGATAGACATCCCGAACGCTATCATAACTTTTTTTCCATAATCTGGCGCGCCCAATCTCCAGGCAAGGCTTGCTTTGACGAGATTGTTGGAAATCACTGCAATCAACACCGTGATGGTCGCAATGAGTGTCACAATGGATCCATCACTCGCCTTACTTGCCATATCGAGTGTTATAGCATCAACGTCCGCAAGACCGGATACTGCTCCGAGTGCGTAGTAGAGTATTTGTGGGTCAAAGGTATCCTTATAGGCGACACCAATAGCAGAAATGAATTTGATAAGTAATATGAGTCCCGCGAATTTTACAGCAGGAAGGATTTGGAATGGGCTCTTTAGCTCACTTTCAATAATGACCTTGTCCGACTTTTTCGTTTCGTGCTTTGAATTAAAGAAATGATACACCACAAATCCTGTGAGTACTACAAACATGAGTACCACTGGCACGGCAATCGTTTTTACTAACGCTTGCGCAAAAACTGCGACAATCAACATTACACGGATAAGCATAATACACGAGGCCACGAGGGTACCCACGACGTAGGAAGAGATATTTTTTGGATTATCATTACTCTTCTTGGTCATAGCGGCGGTTACTACAGTAGAAGATACGAGACCTCCCACTGCTCCTGAGATAACAATACCTCCTCGATCTCCGAGGTTTTTGGAGAGAATATAGGCAGCAAATTCAATCGCGGTCATCGCTACTACGAAAAACCATATCCCATATGGGTTGAAGAAATCCATGGTCCAAAGTCGGAAGTCAATCGTGAAGTTAACCCCTACACTGGAAAATAGATCAGAGAATGAGAATTTTGCATCGGGGAGAAGCGGGAGTATGACAAAGGCGATGACACAGAACTTGATGGCATTCTTGAATTCAAGAGAAGTGATTTTTGATTGAAGTCATTTGAAATACTCTTTGGAAGAAAGAATAAGCATCAGCACAATAGTAAGTACTACAGCAAAAACATAATCCCCCTTTATAGTTATAATTCCGAGAAAATAGACGATAAAAGCAGCATATTCACTCGTTACTCCGATGTAGTTTTTTCGAAAGGCAGTATAGATATACGCTATAACCACCATAATGGTACTAATAAACATCCCTGCAAGTACAAAAATATGTGTAGCATAAATAGAGTCTAGCCATGCAGAGAGGGCACCAAGTAGACTAATGATAGCATATGATCGAACCCCTCCGAAGTGTGGTTCATGGTGTTTTGATTCATCTGGTCCACTCGACATTTCTCGTTCAAGTCCAACAAGGGCTCAAAGTACAGTAGCTGCGCCGAGCGCAAGGAATACGTTGGTTTCCATGATTGTAATTAATGATAATCGAGTATAGATTGAATGGGGAGAAGTCAAAAAAAATCCTCCTTTCGGAGAATTCTTCTGATAATTTTTATTGGCAGCCTCACTCAGAATCGAACTGAGCTCGCAGGATTTGGAGTCCTGAATTCTAACCGATGAACTATGAGGCTAAATACGACTCCCGAAGGAGTTCGTAGTGGATTAATCTTCTGCGTCTCGATTTCTTCTGCTGTGAAACTCATTACTTTCTCGTGCGGAAGCAGAGTGAATACCGTTTACACGATTTTTCACTCAAACGAGAGTATCACAAGACATATTCTCTGCTACCTTAGCGTCCATAGCTCGGGCTTGAGCGAGAATTCTTCCGGAAGCTTCGTGCATTTCTCGCATGTGATCAGTCATAGTGTCAGACAAATTAGATATTGAAAGTTTGGAAAGAAACGACCGCATCAGCACCGATAAAATCAGCAACCTTTTGGTCAGGACTTACGACAAATGCTTGAGTAAGTAGAGCATTCTCTTCCTTAATCTTTGCAAGTTTACCAGCAACGATTTTTTCAAGAATTTCTGCAGGTTTACCAGCATTTTTTGTATCTTGCTTCATAAGTTCAATAGAGATTTCCATTTCTTTTTCAACGAAAGATTGTGGAACATCTTGTGGAGCCACTACTTGAGGTTTAGTAGATACGCTGTGCATAGCCACCATCTTGAGTTTTTCAGCATCAGTTCCAGCTTTGGCAATCACTACCGCTCCTTGTTTGAAGTTTGAGTGAACGTAGCTCGCTACTACTGGTCCAGAAATCTTAGTCAAAGCAAGAATCTTCATATTTTCTCCAACCTTGAGGGTAAACTCAGAAGCCTTGAGTTCCTCAGCTTCTGCAATAGCAGATACGTCGTCAGCATGCTTCTTTCGAATAGAAATGAAAGTATCAAGCATACCTTCAAAAGTATCGTTTCGAGCAACGAAGTCAGTTTCACAAGAAACACTAGCAACGTATACATCAGCTCCATCAACCATCATCTTGATTCGACCTTCACTGGTTTCATTTCCAGCTCGTTTGGCCGCCTTGGCAATACCTTTCTTTCGGAGAGCCTCAATAGCAAGCTCAATATCTCCATCAGTTTCTACAAGGGCATTCTTACAGTCGGACATTCCAACTCCAGTTCGCTCTCTTAGCTCTTTGACGAGTTGTGCGGTAATCATAGTAGTAAAATTAAATTATTTTTGATTTATGTTCGTAGTTTCTGGAGGAGCAACTGGAGGAGTAGGGGGCACCACGGGTGGTACATCTGGCTTTTCCATTTCTTCCTTAACTTTTCCCAGAATGGATTTGACCCACCCCATCTGATATTCTTCACCTTGATAGGCCTTGTAGGCATGCCAACTTCCAAATACCATATAGAGGAAAAATGCAAACCCAGAGCTACCTCCAATAGGAAAAATAGCTATGAGAAGCATAAGAGAAAACATAACGAACCCTTGCTTGACATGGAAGAGCGCAAATGGCTCTCCCGAAAGTCAAAGCAAGTAGGGGAGTATGAATCCTCCTGGAAAATAAGCAACCATCCCGAGCACTCTCAGCTCTTTGGTGGGACCAATAAACTCATCTTCGTAGATAACTTTGCTTGGATCTTGTGGAGCATTCATACAGTGCAGCCGGTTATGCAGGCATTTCTTCAGCTACTGTCTCTTCTACTCGATCTCCAGTTCGTGGAGTGAGTTGATTCATCTTAAGTGGATTTTCAACCTTCTTCTCTCGTCGTAGTGCGTCCTTGAAGTATTCAAGAATAAACTTGATAGACTTCACTGAGTTCACATTACAAGGAACAAAGTCAGTAACGTTATCTACGTCTCCGGTAGAGCCAAGAAGTACGTAGGCTGGCATCTTGAGAGATCGAGCTTCAGCAAGGGCGAGTTGCTCAAAGTGACCATCAATAACAAAGAGGGCATCTGGTACTCGCTTGATATCTTTGATACCTTCGTACGCCTTTCGGAGTTTGTCGAGTTCTTTAATTTTTCCTGAGATTTCTTTTTTTGTAAGACCAGCGAACCCAGATTCACTAGCTGATTTTTCGATTTGATTGTAAGTGGCAATTCGCTTCTTGATGGTTGGGAAATTCGTAAGAAGTCCTGGAACCCATTTTGAGTCGATGTAAAAATTGTTAGTTTCCTGTCCAATTTTTCCTACAAGTTCTCGTGCTTGCATTTTGGTACCGACGATAAGAACCGTCTTTCCTTTTGCAGAGAGATCCTTGAGGGTAGCCTTCATAGATTCTAGCTTTTGAGCGGTGATTCCAAGATCGAATACGTGAACGCCGTTTTGAACGCCGTAAATGTAATTACGCATCTTAGGTGACCAATATTGTCGTTTACTTCCGATATGTACGGAATGTTCCAACATGTCTGCGATAAGTGTCATGCGAATAATAGTAAAAAAATAATCCTTGTTCGAGCTTTGGTAAGCA
>JAQTZK010000053.1:0-1442 GCA_028687815.1 Candidatus Altimarinota bacterium
CTTCTTTTTGCATTTCTCTGAGAAGCTCTTCTTTGAGTTTGGCCTTGGATCTCGGTACGATGACAAAGATATACATTCCCAATCCACCAAGGAAGATCACCACAATACCAATAACCATATAGTTTATTCCGACATACTGCTCTTCGTAGCTAATCGCAAAATCTTTTGTCTGTTTGAATTCTTTCTTTTCACGATCTTTTCCTTCATAACTCAAGGTAAGATTGGCGGTAATTTTCTTGTTTACTTTGCGAGTATGGATTGATTCCCAGAATTGGAGGTAGGCTCGTTTTTCAGCCGCCTTGCTGGCGTAGTATTCCGTAAGACTTTTGAATTTTACTTCACTTTTCCCATCTTCAGCGAGCACCTTGTAACCAAATCCTTCCCAGTTTGATTCAAATCGTCGTTCTGATTTTGGGAGGGTGTTCCCGAGTCCATCATTGACCGGAATATAGTCAACGAGTTTTTCTCCCATAAATGCTCCAGCAGGACTTACGATAGCTTCTTTACCGATATTTTTGAGTATATCCCCCGTGTCGTCTACGAGCTCTATTTTTCCAGTAGCCTTGAGATGAGTATTTCCTCCATTTTTGAATTTGGTATCAAAAAGAATGGGAAATGTGTCGAATTGACTTGCCTCACTGAAGGTATTCGTGCTATTTTTTCGTCCGATTTGAAATCCTGATAGTTCACCCTTGATATCGATATTTCCGGGAACATTGACGAGTACGAGTACTCAAAGTCGTTGAACAATGGCTACTTGCCCATCCTTTGGAACACCAGGGGAAAAGAAAATAGCTCCGTAGTGACCTCCTGGCTCACTGTCCTTGGGAACATTTACCGTAAATCGAATTTCTCGACTCTCTCCCTTGGCAAGCGTGATATTCTCATTTTCTAGTTTTATCCAATTTGCCAGACTGTACGTATCATTTGTTTGGTCTTTTGGCTTAATAAATGTTGGTGTACCAGTATCATCTCCTGCTATAAAGTCCTCCTTAGAAGTATACAGAGTAATTGGACTATCTGTACCATTGGTAACCAGAATAGTAGCATCTTTTTTTGAATCTGCTTCTATCGTGAATTCATGTTTGAGTGGTGAGATAGAGAGATTGGCATAACCAATGTGGACAATCGATAAGAATAGTACGATCGACAGAATGACTCGGTTAAGGAATTTCATGAGGGAGAAATAAAGAGGCTTCGTACAAGAAAAATATACTTGCATCGAGTGTTTGAGCCTAATAATACGAAAAACTTGCTAGAGTGCAATGAGATCTTTTAATATAGGTTTTTGGTTGTTTCTAGAAGAAAGGTGAAACAAAAGAAAAGCTCTCCGAAGAGAGCTTTTCAAGAATACTTTTTGGGTTGACTAGAAGGTTCCAGCGAGGGTAAAAGTAAGTGTGTCTGAGTAGTTTCCTGCTGCAGTAGTGTTGCTTGCCTTAGCC
>JAQTZK010000053.1:1452-7619 GCA_028687815.1 Candidatus Altimarinota bacterium
CGTCACCTGCAGTTCGATTACCAGTCATGAGATTTGCAGGAGTTGTACTTACAGCACCTACGCTCTCAAGAGTTCCACCATATATCGCATTAACTGTTCCACCACTCATTGTAGCTTGTAGACCGTAACCATCAGCTGTAGCAGTAAGATTTGCAGTTGCAGAATTAATTCGGTCACTTCCACTTGCTAGTGCTCCAGTTGCAGAAGTTACTTGAAGTGCGTATCCAAGAGATGCGTTTGTCTTAACGGTAAGTACTGGAGTAGCAGAGCCATTAGTAACTTGATCTGGAGTAAGAACTCCAAAAGTTACTGCTGAACCAGTAAGTGTAAGAGAAAGTGTAGGAACTACAGTAGCCGTTACATTAACTTGATTGTAGGTAGCATTCTTGCTAAAAGTTGCAGAACCAAAATCGTTAGTATCAGTATTGAAAGTAATTACATAGTAACCGTTATCAACTATACCGTTAGCCGTCCCATCAGGATCTGCAATAGTAAGTACACCAGCTGAAACAGTTCCACTAGTTGCACTGGTAACTAGTCCATCTTTTTCAACACGTACAGTTGCTGTTGAACCAGTAATTGTACCAGTAATGGTAATACCAGCGGCAACTCCATCAGCAGCTACTCCATCATTAACAGCAGCAGCACCTACTCCGGCAGGTACAAGATTCATAGCAACGATAGCGACAGCACTTGAAACAGCCATGAGCTTTTTGAAGTTGGTAAGCATAATTTTATAGCTTAAGAAATAGGTGACTTGATTGGCGGGGATATCTTTTTTGAGGAGGCCTTTTTGAGTCATTAAGAGATGATTATCTCAAAATAACAGAAAAGTCAATAGCATAGTGTAGTTTTTTTCAATCGTATCTCAGGAGGGCTTTTGTAATGCCATTGCTGAAAAATATACTTTTCTAAGCGACTATATTCCAAAAAGAATAGCAGCAATAGCTACGCACACAAAACCAGTAATTGCGGTACTCATGCTAGCACTGGATCCATGGCTATTTGAACTCGCTTTTGGTTTTGGTCCGTGACTTGGTCCGTGGTCTGACATACGAGTGATATTATGTATATTTCCTGGGACTATATGTACTAAAAATAACTTGTCAAACTTGGAGTTACTATTTCATTTATGGATGTACTTTCTCCATCATAATAAGGCTAAATTCAGTAGAAACTGATTTCCAAAACTGCTTCATTTTCACATCTTTTGTAGTTGTTTCTTTTTTCTTGAGCTTCTGTAATTCAAAGTTTACTTTTTTCAGTATCCTTGTTTTTTCAGCTTCTCTCTTTTCTGTTTTTACAGAATAGAATCAAGCGGGTAATACCTTTTTGACGAGGATATTTGCTTCGAGTTTTATTTCTTTGGTAGTGTAAGTTCGAGCAAATGGTATCGCTTGAATAGTGCAATTTTTATCTTGGAAAATATCAAAATAGGCGGTATATACTTTCTTATCCATAGGAGACACAATAGCCCAATCTAATTCCCCAGCTAGAGATCGATCGCTCAACTCATAGGTTTTATCTCGATTGAAATAGACCACTCCAACAATTTCTGGGTGATTCTTGATACTTTCTTTCATTTCTCGAATCCAAGTGTTTTTTCGATGGGTACCAGTCTGATAACCTTCCATCACCTTACGATTTGACCAAGCTCATTCAAAATCAACGGCGGTAGTGCCCACCTCATCTATAAAAATAGGTTTATGATAGGAAACGAGACGTTCATACATTTTAGTGTGTCAATCAACGAGAAGTTCTTCAAAAGTTCGCCAAGTGGCCCAAGATTCTGATCTTCCTCGTCACCAATTATAGAGGGTTATTCCCATGAGATCAACGTACGTATCTCATGGATAGTAATCTTCCATAGTCAAACAAGGCGTGAGTTTTTTGACTTCGGGCGTACAAAAAACTAGTTCACCATGGATACGATTATCCTTGGAAGGGAGATCTTGAGAGTTAACTGACATGACAAACAAGATGCTTTCTTTCGAGAGTCCTGCTTTTCGAGAAAGTTCATAAATCCGCTTCCAAGCGCGTTTAAAATTTTCTGGATCTCATGACCAGGAATACCATGAGCCATTCATTTCGTGCATAGTACGAAAAACAAATTTGGCTCAGGATTTTTTTGCGATTTCAAAAAATCGTGTGTATTGCACATCATATTCACCATTGGCTACTTGCTCGGCACTGAGTCCGTAGGGCGATATACTTATGTGGTATATCCGATCTTTACCGAGGGTATCAATAGCCTTTTGTAAATGTTCTCCATCAGATGGAGTAAATGTATCGTAGGTAAAAGCTACAATTTGATAGTGTATATCTTGTATTTTTTCCCGTTGAACAAATTCATCTATGTGGTTATCTTGAGAAAAGGCACCGAGAGCAAAGCTTGCATGAACGTTAGGAATATTTGAAGATAATCCAAAAATATAAGCGATAGCAAATATGCTTGCTATAAAAGTTCAAATACGAAACATTTTCTATAGATAACTCCGGTTAGTAATTCCAATTGATAGTAAAATCATTCATTCCACTATAGTTTCCTGCCGCTTGAACGCTGGTGATTTTGGCACCATACTTTACTCGGTAGATGTAGGTTTTTCGATTTCCATTTGGATCAATAGCTACAGGGTGGGTGGCTATGTTGAGATTATTGACTGGTTGCAGCGCTCCACTATAGGTAGTAGTATTTCCAGATCCACTTTCTGCGTAGTCAAAACCATATCCATTTGATCCATCGAAATCTTGAATTTGTTGTATGCCACCCGTGGCAGACATTTGACTTATCTTACTTTGTGAAAGGGTAAATCCAGCCCCTACGGTAGTGACCGTGATGACGAGCTCATTGGTTCCTATATCAAGATTACCAGCGGTAAGTCTTCCAATATCGAGTGTGTTTCCTGATATGGTAAAACTGATCTGATCAATGGTAAAGTCAATGATTTGTTGAGTTGTATTTCCGGCATAGTCGGCAATACTGAAAGTAGCTCGATATTTTCCAAATGGAGCATTGGTCATAGGATAAGTAGCACCAGTTTGAGTAATGATTTTTGAGCCTAGATTAATGTAGGTACTTGTAACATCAACAAAACTCGTTCCATTCCATTTTTGGAGACTGAGCGTATCAGAAGTAGTGTTGATGAGCGAACCTCCGCTATCAGAATAGGTGAAGGTAATTTGTTTTGGAGAAACGGAAACCAAGGCATTATTTTGAGGAGTATAACTACTGATTACTGGACTCGCTGCATCAAAGATATTTGCCGTTCCTGGTGTACCTCGAACCAAGTCATTTCCCGCATCAAAACCTACGCTTGATTGAGCGGTATACCAGCTGTTTGCGACGGTACCATCACCAGCAGGATTTTTACGTTCCATGGAAGATGGAGCTCCATTGTTCCCACTTGGCCATGGATTTGCCTTGACGGTATCATAAATAACAGCACCTGACTTGAAGACGAGATTATTTTGACTTACACTCAGATTCAGGGTGTTGCTTATGAAATCTGGTGTTACATTGAGGAGACTGCTGGATTCATTGGTTTTGGCGATGAGATAGATACTACCACCCGCAATAGTCGCATTTGGAAGCGTGAGATCTACTCCATTTCCTCAAGCATTAGCAATAGTCCAGCCATTTATGTTTACGGAGCTTCCCCCCGTATTTTTGAGTTCAATGTATTGATGTGCACTTGATCCCGTGTTTGACCACATCACTTCATTGATAATCACGGAGCTGCTTACCGTTACACGATTGTTGACTCATTCAGTAGGTGAGGAATTGGCAAGCGTATCTGAGATAGCCCCAGTAATAATAGATATTTTGGAAATACCAGAAGTCAGTGCGTTTGCATCCGCTCCAAGAGTAATAGTTGCGGTATTTCCACTCGTATAGGACGTAGTAGACGCACTTCCAAAACTACCCCCTCCAGCGAGTGTGAAATCATTGGAACTGAGACTAGAAACACTTGCTGGATCAAGATTTTCTGAAAATGTAAGCAAAATTGTATCATTCGTAATACCAGCTCCTGCACTATCGTATTGAGCTCCTATAATGATAGGCCCAGTGGTATCAGTAGCTCCTGTAGGAGTAATTTCGGGTACGATGAGATTGCTCGTAGTATCTGAGAGGGTGGTATTTGATATAATTTGAGTATTTGGTACCGCATCAGTATCGGTAATTGTTTTTTCCGTAAGGTTGACACAAATAATCGCATCTCCAGAAGTACTTCCATCACAAAGACTATCATACCCAGAAACCGTGTATCCAACGACATCGGTATTGAATGCCGAGAAGTTGGATCCTAGATTTTCTGAAAATGTAAGCATAACGGCATCAATTTTTCCGTTTCCATTGAAATCTTTGGTAGCACGGGAGAGGAGTTTTGGTGGCACCCCATCAGTTACTATTTGATTGGAAAATGAATTGACCGTATTGCCAGCACTATCTATGAGACTTACCCCACTATAGCTGAGACTCGGAGTAATAGCCGTATCGTTGTCATTACTCGTTTCATTGATTGATATTTTGAGAGTATCGGTAGTAATACTCGTGGTGCCTTTGGTAGATCAAGTAGCGAGTCCATTTATACTCCACTCCCCATCAATATTTCCACTGATGACTTCAGAAAATTGTACATCAATTCGATCTACTTTGGCGTTATTGGTATTATCAACCGTACGTACGTTGAGCAGTATAGGTTTTGCTAGATCAGTAATGCTTTGATTTGAAAAATTTACAGCTGAATTCCCAGTAGCATCTCTGAAAGTTCCATTGTTAGTAAAGTCCAACGTCATACTTCCCACCGAAGTATCCGCCACGGTTGATTCATTGAGTATGAGATTGAAGGTATCCAGTGAAGCGCCATCACGACCCACGGACGCAATAGTCATACCCGCCAGAGTGTTATTTATCAAAAAGGCGGCTGCCGTACTAGACTGCATATTTTCACCGAACTGTACTTGTATTAGATCCATCTTTCCATTCGCATTTCCATCGTACATGCGAACCTGTTGTACACGAGGTACTACTCCATCGATAGAGGCACGATTGGAGACACTTGCGAGATGGTTATCAGCTCTGTCTGCGAGATTCCCTGTAGTATAGCTCAGAGTAGGAGTGCTCGCAGTAGTTCCAGTATTGGTAAAGTTGAGAATAAATGTCTCATCGTTACTACTCATACCAGTAACCCAACCAGTTGGAGTTCCGATACCTAAGCTCAAACTAAAATTGGCAAGAGTAATGCTCGAATCTTTGATAGATTCGTTCATAGTTACTTGAATCGCATCAATTTGACCATTCACATCGGTATCCATCGTGGTGATAGAGGTAATAGTTGGTGGAAGGCTATCAATATTGAACTCGGCACTAGCTACTGCATTTGACTCGTTGCTTATAGTGTCTACGGCAGAAATAATAATTTTTGCTGTGGAGGTATCGATGAGGGGAAGTTGCATAACGTAGCTTCCTGAATTCGCAATATTTTCAGCAATCGTTACGATAGTTCCAGTAAAGTTATAACTCAAGGTAATAGGATTCGTAGCGAGACTAGCTCCACTTGCGGTGATTTTTGTAGGATTCCAAGTGATGGTGAAGGGGGTATTTCCTTGATACATAGGAGCGGTATCAAAAGTAAATATATCAGAAGCGACACTTGGTCCAGAGTCGTCTTTGATAACCGTAATACTGGTACTAGTAGAATTATTAACCTTGTAAGCACTATCATATGCTGTTACCGTTGCTATATAGTTTTGACCATCAGTATCCGAGAGGGGGGGACTGAAAACATAGTTCCAATTTGCATATCCATTGGAAGTTTGTGTAAGTAATGAAGTAATGCTTCATACCCAAGTAGAACCATCCCAATATTGTGCCCCTTTCTTGATTTCAATTTTTACAGAACTAATACTTCATCCAGCATCACTTGAAGTTCCTGAAAAAGTCAGACTGTTGCTCAAAAAAGAACCAGAACTATTGGAAATAGTAAGACTTGGAACTTGAATATCTCCCGTATAGGTATGAGTAATAGAGGTGGTCGTATTCCCCGCTTCATCTACGGAACGAAGAATAAGTGAGTAGGCTTTTCCATCTAATATCGTAGGACTAATACTGCTAGAGATGGCACTGCAGGCGAGATTGGTACCAAGTGTGGTACCATCGGTACACA
>JAQTZK010000054.1 GCA_028687815.1 Candidatus Altimarinota bacterium
AAGGCGGTAGCTGACTTACCATCCGCATTCCAAGCTCCAGATGCTTGTTTCTTAGCATATATCGCATACACATATCGACCAATACCAAAATCCTTAAGGGTCTGAGAATCACCAACTTTGGTATCAGCACTTGGATCGGCAATGTCTTGAGAAATATATTGTTTACCAAAGAGCGATTGTTCCAGAACTCCTTTGGCTCCAATTTGATCAATGGCAGCGACAGAACCAGAAGAATATACTATACCTCCTCCAGCACCAGCAGTAACACTGGTAATATTGTTTCCATCTGCCGTTCGAGTAAGGGTGCCGGTATTCGTTACTAGTGCTGACGCAGTAGCATTATATCCCCAGAAATTTGTATTCGCTACGTAAGCATTTGGCATAGGAAGATACTGCTTCTCTTGTCGAAACAAACTAATAGCCGTTTCTGCCGTATTCATATGTTCTAATCGCTTAGAATTCTTTGCCTTATCTGTTGAACCAGAAAGACTCGTGTACGCCACGGTAGAAATGACCGCAAGAATTGTCACTACGACGAGTAATTCCACGAGGGAAAATCCACGAGTGGAAGCAAAGTTTGAATGTTTCATGAAGAAAATTAAATTAAAGCTAGTGTATAGAAAACCGCATCAAAATCAAACCGAAAGGAGGAAATACTTTGACGCTATTTCTATGGAATTGATTGTATTCAATATTACACAAACTCAAAAAAAACATCCCCAAATAAACGGGGATGTTTTTGTATCCATTCTTAGATAATCATTTCGCGGTGAGGCGAGGGGGGATTAGTAAGAGTAAGGAAGAAGAGTAGTACTTCCATTTGCAACAGCTAGACCCGCACCAGAACCAGTGACAGAAGCCATGAGACCTGAAGCTTCTGACCAACCACCTGAAGCACCTAGAATTACAGAAGATACTGGCACATTAGATGCTGTAGTTAATGTTACAGCAAATCCTTTTCCGTCACCATTTGGTGAACTGATAGATCCAGTCCCATTTGGTCCAACAAGATAAACAACATCATTTTTGTTGAAGTATCCTACTGCAGCATTAGTTAGGTTAGATACAGTATAAGTTGTAGCAGAAGTACCAGTTGTAGAAGATCCACTAGCTGTGAAAGTAGTTGCAGTTCTTGCAACGTAGTTACCAGAAGTAAGAGCTTGCTTAGTTCCACCAGCTTCTAGAGTCGCAGCAATTTGGAATACTCCACCGTTTCGTGTAGAAGTACCAATTCGATAATCGTAGTTTCCATCCTTAAAGTTCGCTGAACTTACACCGAGAGCAGTGAAGTTTGGAGTTCCAGCTGTATAATCATCAGAATTATAAGCGAGTCCTTTTCCAGCAACTGAAATACCTGAACCTGCACCTATAAGAGTTGTCCCAGAGTTAGCAGTCACAAACGACGTCAACGCAATTCCATCTGTTGCCTTAATGGTGAGAGCAGAAGCAAGAGATCGAAGATCTGAAGTTCGCTTACTGTCACGACTTTGAGCAGAGTATCCCTGAATAGAGATGAATCCGATAGTACCAAGGATAGCGAGGATCGTAATTACAACGATAAGCTCGACGAGGGTAAATCCCTTCTTTGAGGCAGTAGCCTGAATTTTCTGTGAAACCATATAGTATGGTAAAAAAATAAGTATTGCAGGAGCAACAGATGTATTGAAACATAAACAAACTGTAGTGTCAACTTTAAAGTATTACCGAGTGTGTTTATGTCACATCTAAGTTTACGATTTGGCTTGGTAAGTAAATGGAAAGTATATTTACATGCACGTAATATAGTTTCTTATATATACGAGTGAATAGCTTTCATTGGCAAGTAAGCATTTCTTGGAGTATTGAGAGATACTTTACCATTTCATTTACTTGCAAAAATCCTGTTTTTATACTATTATAAACTCATACTTTTAAATACGGAGGACCTTGCTACAAAAAATACCATCTCAAATTGATTTCTTAGCGTTTACTCCTATCTCCGACTTGGGTGATATTGTAGCCTACACGAATTCGCTTTTTGATTACGCACTCGAAGAGCAGGCGTCAGATGTACATCTGGAGCCCAGCAAGGATTTTATTATGACTCGTTTTCGAGTGAGTGGAGATTTTATCTATATCAATAAGATTACACACGAAGAGTATAACAAGCTCATTTCTCGTCTCAAAATTATGGCAGAATTGAGAATTGATGAAAAAAATAAACCGCAAGATGGGAAGATTTCTTATTTTTCCGAAAAGTGGAATGAGCAGATTGATGTACGTATGAGTGTACTTCCATTGGTAGATGGAGAAAAAGTAGTTATGCGTATTCTTCGACAAGATACTTCACTCTTATCACTCGATAAGCTTGATTTTATCGAAAATAATCTTGAGAAAATCAAGCGCAGTCTCAATAGTCGATATGGCCTCATTCTCGTTGCTGGTCCAACTGGTTCCGGAAAATCAACGACGCTTTTCTCTATGCTGAAGTCCTTTGATCCACTTCAGTTCAATATTTCCACTCTAGAAGATCCGGTCGAATACAACATACCTTTTATCAATCAAAGCCAAGTTAAGCCCCAGATTGGGTTTGATTTTGCTGCGGGACTTCGATCACTGGTTCGTCAAGATCCTGATATTATCATGGTAGGAGAAATACGAGACAAAGAAACTGCCATGCTCGCTATTGAAGCAGCTCTTACGGGTCACTTGGTACTTTCTACCATACACACCAATAGTGCAGCGAGTACGATTCAGCGACTCGTCAATATGGACGTAGAGCCATTTCTCATTGCATCCGCACTAAAAATGGTGATTTCACAGCGACTCGTCAAACGACTTTGTCCACACTGTCACAAAAGTAAACTCAATACTGATCCTATTATTCAAAATCGAGTAGAACAAGAACTTGGAAGTCTCTTTGGAGAAGAATTATCCCAGGCTGAATTTAGTTATCCGGTAGGTTGTAAACAGTGTGATAATACTGGGTTTAAGGGACGAATTGGGGTACATGAAGTACTTACTATGGAAGAAGCCCTGAATCCGCTCATTCTCAACAAAACTTCAGCGCAAGAAATAGAATGGAAAGCTCGAGATCTTGGTATGTTGACCATTGTACAAGATTCACTCATCAAATCCATAGGAGGCTACACTTCTATAGAAGAATCACTTCAACTGCTCTAAAGGAATATGATATTGGATAGTTTCTTCCGATTTATTACATTTGGTCGCAAAGACAAAGAAAAAGTGACGGCCTTTGTTGATGCCTATCGTTGGATTGAAACCTACATGAAGGCCTGAGAATACGATACGGCTATTATGGCGGTTCGAGAACTTTTGCTCAAGGTAAAAACGGGGATTACTTACTATCTCAATGCTCAAAAAAAGGTAGCTACGCTCGCTTCCTCCAATATCCAAGAAGTTGCCAAAGCAGCAAAAGCCAAAAACAAAATTATTGACTCAGAACTCCAAAGTCTTCACGAATGGGAAACAAAACTCCGAAAGATCATCCAAACTTGTGAAGAGCTCAAAAGTAAACAAACCGCTCGACTCGAACAAGAGCGTATCAAAGGAGAAATCCATCTGGAAGTCACCAATATTAAAAATCACATCAAGAAGCAGGAGATATCTCAAGCCTATCACCTTGCCAAAAAACTCCTTTCAACGCACCACGACTCCAAAGAAGCTATTGAAATACTCAATAAAACTCAAGATCTCTACAGTAAATCAAAAACCAAAGAAGATCGTCGACTCGAAGATGAGAAAAAGCGAGAAAAATTCCTTCGCGAGGCAGGTATATCCATGAAGAAAAAAGAAGCAGCTGAGGAAAATAGTGAAAATGAAAAAAGGCGGTTTAACTGGTTTGGAAAACTTCGATGAGTATATGACGGGGCAGTTGAAAAAAATCGAGAACGAAAAGAATACCTCAAACGTCAGAAATCGCTTCGAAACATTGAGCAACTCCTCCTGAGATCTGGATCCATTTCCAAAATCAATAACGAAGAGAATTCAGAAGAAATCATGACGATCATGGAGAGTGGACTCACCAAAGACATAGGAAACTTCAAAATTGACGGATATGAATTTTTTGGAAAAATTATAGGGAAAGACAAAATCGTAGGAGATACCTTTGGGAGCTATAAAGACGGCACCAAAACTATTTTTTATTTTGGGGATGCTACGGGGCATGGAGTTCAGGCGGGACTTACGGTTTCTATGCTCACTAAGATTTTCTTTGAACAAGCAAAAAAAATCAAAGGACTTCCTGAATTGTTTATGGAAGTAAACAACCAACTCAAAGACTCGCTCAAGGGAAAGGTATTTGTAACCGCGGTCTTTTTTAAACACGAAAGTATGGGAGGAAAACTCCGTTTTATCGGAGCCTGACATGATCCACTCATGTTTTATACCGCGAAAACTGGCACGGTGGAAAAAATTATTCCGGGTGGACTCGCTTCGGGGGTGCGAAAGATTTTGAATGTTGGTTCTATCAAGCTCAAAGAGCTCCCTATGGAGAATAACGATATTTTTATCGGGTATACGGATGGAATTCTTGAAGCACGTAATGCACAAAATGAACTCTATGGATTTGAGCGACTACGTTCCAATATAGAGCGGAACGCTCCAAAGTGTGAAGGTTCTACCACCAAGATGTACGAGGTGATTATGCAAGATGTAAAAGAGTTTATGGGAAATGGTGGATTTTTGGACGATGTTTCGATTTTTATTTTCAAACGGAATTCCAACTTGGATGTGATTTCCAATAAAACCGAACTTGATGCACTTCTTGTGGAGCTTGATCTCAATCAACGAGCTATAAAACTTGATCTCCATGGTAAAACTCGTGGCGAAATTCAAGAAGAAATTCGTAAAGAAAAACACAGACAAGAACTGCAAGCTCGGCTCGTAAACATGGAACAACTCTACAAAATTTGAGAGCTTGCTCGACTCAAACAAGAAATTACTTATTGTTATAAAAATGGGTTCATTGATGATAAAATGGATTTTTATCTCAAAAAAATTATCAAGAATGAAGACAAAGTAAAAAGCCTCAAACTCGAAGATCGACTCGAACGAAAGTATGAAATGCTCAGAGAGCTCTATGACAAAGGAGAATACGCGGTCGTAATACGGGAATCAATTGATGTTATCTATAAGAATGGTAATATATAGCTATGTTTGGATTCAAAAGAACGCAAAAATTCATCAAGGATGACGGGAGTTTTGATAACACCCGCTTTCGTGATCTTTTGGAAATGTCCAAAAAGGCAGCCCTTCGAAAACGACCAGGCAGTGCTATAAAAAAAGCCCCTGTCGTGATAGTACTGGGAGGAATTAGTCCCAAAGAAATATGGCAATTTATCAATAAACTCGCGAATTTTCTCAATTCGGGTATTGACCTGAAGACCGCGTTTTCTATTGTTCATAAGCAGGTGAAAAATCCGAAGCTCCAGAGGGTTATTGCTGATATTCGATCCAATCTCGATCATGGGCTTTCTATTTCTGATACTTTGCGTCAACATAGCAAATATTTTGACCCTCTGATTATTGCGCTTGTCGAAGTAGGGGAGAAGACGGGTACACTTCCACGAGTTATTTCAGAGCTAGAAACCACACTTCTCGAAAATATAGAAATCAAAGCCAAGATCAAAGGTGCTATGATTTATCCTGCCATACTCCTGAGTCTCTCTATGGGAATGGTGGTCTTTATGCTCACGTTTATTCTTCCAAAGATTACGGAGTCTTTCAAAAAAAGTGGGGTAGAAGTGCCAGGATTGACGCAGTTTATGATCAATGTTTCAGATTTTCTGATTCAAAATTGGCTTATGCTCGTGATTGGATTGGTGGGAGTGATAGTGATGTATATATTCGCCGGGCGAACGTACTATGGTCAACTGATTATTGGACGAATCGCGCTCAAGATACCGGTATTCTGATATATCAGTCGGATGATGAATGTTATTCTTTTCATCAATTCTCTAAACTTACTTCTCGAATCAGGAGTATTGATGCTCGAAGCCCTGGAGACCACCGCCAATGTCGTACCAAATATTCACTACAAAAAAGATATCATTCGAATCAAGAATGAAGTAGAAACCGGAATCAAAATGTCGGTTGCGATGGGTCTTTCTGTAGAAAGTCGGAAGGATGCTTCACAATTTAAGAATGCGTATTTCCCAGAAGATCTCGTACATATGGTAAATGTAGGGGAAGAAACGGGAACGCTTGGATCGAGTATTTATAAAGTAGGACAAAATTACCAAAAGGAATTACGAAGATTTATCGCGAATATTATGGCCGCCCTTGAACCAATCATTATTGTATTTGTTGGAGCTATTGTTGGGGTCATTGTACTCTCTATCATGCTTCCATTCTTCAATCTTGGTAAAGTAGCTAGCAAACTCTAATTTTTTCTATTATGATGGACCACACACTCATTCCAGACTTTCCTATGCGGGATGCGCTCCTCGGAGTTATTGGGGACAATAAAGGATCTGATCTCTACTATACAGTTGGGACCTATCCAGCGATCAAGATTTCGGGAGAACTCGTGATGATCAATGAAGACATGTCGATTATCACTCCTGAGCAAGCTCAGCAATTTGCTCAGTCGCTCATGACCCAATCGCAACAGGAGCAACTTTTGAGAACCAAGAATCTGGACTTCTCTTTCGAATTTCAAGAATATCGATTTCGAGGAAATATTTCATTTCAGATGGGATACTACATGACGGTACTTCGTCTTCTTTCTCAGACTATTCCCTCACTTCAGGATCTCAAACTTCCCTTTATCTATGAAGAAATTACTCGTGTAGGTCAAGGTCTCGTACTCGTGACAGGGCCAACTGGTTCTGGTAAATCCACGACACTCGCTGCTATGATCAACGAAATCAATACCACACAAGCTAAACATATTATTACGATTGAGGATCCCGTAGAATACATCCATAAACACAAAAAATCTATCGTGGAACAAAAAGAAATCGGACGTGATGTTCCTGATTATGGAACCGCCCTTATTGGAGCGATGCGACAAAATCCTCAAGTGATTCTTTTTGGAGAAATGCGAAATACCGTCGAAATCGAAATGGCGTTGAAACTGGCAGAAACGGGTCATTTGGTATTTTCTACCCTACATACTCGAAGTGCGTACCAAACGGTTTCTCGTATTATCGATGCCTTCCCGGGGGAACAACAAAACCAAATCCGTCTTCAACTCGCGGATACCCTCATTGGGGTATTTTCTCAACGACTCCTTAGAAAATCCGATGGCTCTGGAATGCGACTGGCTAAAGAAATTCTGACCAAAAATACCGCCGTTTCCAATCTGATTCGGGAAAATCAACTCCACCAGATTCCTTCTATCATGCAAACCAGTAAACG
>JAQTZK010000055.1 GCA_028687815.1 Candidatus Altimarinota bacterium
GAATCCACTTTCAAGTGAGATTTCACCAGGACAATCAGTACGGAGAGCCTATCCAGACAAGCCATTTGTACTCCCAACTGGGATTAGTCAACATGCCAATCCTTCTCAAAATACTTCGGCAAATACTGGATCTGGAACTCCAGCAGCGCTCGATAACACTTCCCAAAATGACCGAGTTCCCGCGAATGCTATTTCTGAACAAGTAAACCATCAGTCTTTTGAAATATTTGCTCGCGTACTTCGCTATATGGAGCAAATTCGCAAGGATGATTCACTCGAATTGCTCCTGCCAACTTTAGGATTACTCTTTGTTCTTGGTTTACTACACGCACTTGGACCAGGACATTCCAAGTGATTTATGGCAGGATATATCTTGTCAGAAGGAGTGGGTTTATCCAAGAGTCTCTCGTATGCTGCGCTTTTTACAGCGATTCACTTGTCAGATATTGTGATTATTACGTTACTTGCCAAGTTTGTATTCTCTACTTTTGACTCATCTAAGTATTTCTCTGAAATTCAGCAGTATGCTTCTATTTTACTGATTATAGTCGCCTTGATACTTTTTGTTACCTCTCTGAGAAAGTATTGAAAAAAGATTCCCGTGTCAAAAAATACTTCTTCTGGATGACTCTGGATGGCATTTTTCGCAGGGCTCGCACCTTGTACTTTTGCTTGGAGTATATTACTGGTACTCTTTGCGATAGGACGTCAAGATTTGGCACTCCCGTTTATTCTAGCATTTGGACTGGGAGTTTTTGTGGCATTATCCGGAGTGGCTTTGGTGATTTTCCGATTGCGAGAACGTGCGCTTAAGTGGAATAAAAGGAGTGCCTATATTCTTCCTATGATTTCCAGTGGATTACTTCTCGTTCTTGCTTTGAGTCTTGCTTATCGGGTATTTGGTTAGTATAACATTTTCAAAAAGCTATTTGTGCCAAACAAAGCTTGAGATATACTTCCCTTATGCGACATCCACTCATACTTATGGCAGCAGGAGTTTCTTCTCGTATGAAGAAAGCTTTTGAACAGACCGACTCAACGATTTCTATAGATCCAAAACTTATCGAAGAAGCCAATACCCTACCCAAGTGTATGCTTTCTGTTGGTCCGAATGGGACGAGATTTATTGATTATATCCTTTGGAATGCCTCAAAATGAGGCTTTGAAGAGGTCATCATACTTCTCAACCCCAATGATACCGTAACACGAAAATATGTAGAAAATAGGGTAGAGACTATGCGACTCCATCTTCGAGTTCATTTTGCTATACAATTCATTCCAGAAGGTCGGGAGAAACCATGGGGAACTGGAGATGCTATCTATCAAGCACTTCAACAGTATCCTTTGGATGTTTCGGATGTATATACGATATCCAACTCGGATAACCTATCGAGCCAGTTAGTATTTCGCGCTGCCTACTTGGCTCAGGAAAATACTATTTTTTCATATGATACTACGAGTCTCGGCATACCACTTACCGATAGAGTAAAATATGGTTTGGTAGTTACAGATATCCTCACCAAGAACATGACCACGATTGTAGAAAAGCCAAGTCTTGACGAAATTATGGCTTTGGAATGGGATCATACACTCAGCGTAAACATGAATATCTTGACCCTCTCATACAAGGATACACTCTACAAACTCCGAAGTCTCACGCCACATCCGGTTCGTGATGAGAAGGAGATTACTGATGTATTTCGTGAGCTCGCTGCTGAAGGGAGACTCAAATCAGAAATTATCTTTGAATCACTCCCAGACCTTACGAGTAAATCTGATATTCCACGAGTGCAAAAATACCTTGCCGAAACCTATCCAGAACTTCAAAATTTATAATTTATGCAACATACTATTGCCATTCAAGGAGAATTTATCGAACTATTTCGTCTTCTCAAGCTCGCTCGACTCGTCGAAACTGGAGGACAAGCAAAAGAATTGATCCGGATGGAGACAGTTCGACTTGGAGGGGCCGTGGTTCACGAGCTACGCAAAAAAATTCGCCCTGGCGATATTGTAAGTTGTGGTGAAGACACTTTGGTTGTGACACTCAAAGTCTAGTTAATCTATACTGAGGTCTTCTGAAGCTATATTTCCCATGTATCGACGAATACTCTGGTAAGAAAATCCTTTGCGCAGGAGAGTATCTTGCCATTTTTTGAGTTCTTTTAGGTTAGAAAAAGCAGGGGGAGTGAGTGCTTCTAGTAATTCCTCTTCGTTCAACTCATGACACCTTGACTCGATTCGTTTACGAAATTGTGGATATTTTTGTGTCAGATCTTGCTGAATTCCTTTGGGACCATTACCTCGGTCAATGAGCTGATATATACGTTTTTCTATTGTGTGAGCAAAGGTATTATAATCATCAAATTGATCATATTCTTCGAGAATAGTTTTGATTTCTTCTGGGATAAACTGCTTTTGGCGAAGTGATCGAATGACGTAGGAAAGTGGTTTTGAACGAGCGAGACATGATTCGATATGACTTCGTATTTCGACCGAGTCACTGTGATAGGGTTCAATTTGTGTGAGTACTTCTTGGATAATGTCATCATTGGAGGATTTACTCTTGAGTTTATCGAGCAGTTTTGCTCGTGAAATACGGTATTTTCCCGTATACCAAAGCGCATAGGAAAAGAGGCGATCTTTTTGATATTCTTGTTTTGGAGTTGGGGTGGGATTCATGGGATTGAGTATAGGGAAATATCTCGTATTTCAAAAAATCCTCCCCAAACTTGGGGAGGATTTTCCTAATGAGGCCTTCGATTAAGTTCTTGAAGTATAGTAATCTCAGTTTTGAGGTACTTCAGTATTCGAATATCTCGTTCCGTCGTTGCAGTAGATATTCTTTTGGTGATTTCGTTTTGAATAAGCATCAGTCTATCTTGCAATTGCGATCGCTCAGTCTTGAGCTCCATATCGAGTGACGATATTTTTGCATCAATTTTAAGATAGATAGTTGATGTAAATCTTCGTTCATCACTCCAATTGTAGTTATCAAAATCTGATCAGGTATAGCTCATCAAATAATCCAGTTTTTTCGAAGCGTCATACGTAGAAGTAGGAGTAGGAGTAGCGCCAGCTACCGGTGCACGAGGTTGACTCATAACAGGCGTAGGAGTTAATTTCTTGATTACGACTGGTGTCTTGGATGGTCGTTGAGTTACTGTAGGTATTCTTGGAACTACCGGCTTTTTAACATTTGGAAGTGGAGTAGAAGTTTTAGATGGTAATGGCACTCTATTTAAAATAGGTTTTTTTACGCGAACTGGCTTCAGGGAAGGTAGAGTTGTGTTAGGATTTACTTGAGTAGGAGGTGTAGTTGTAACAGGATTCATAACTGGTGATACAGTACTACTTGGACTTGTAACACTCACGGTTATGCTCACACATCTTCCATCAAAATTATTACCACTCGTATCTCCATTGGGACACATATCTTTAGTAAATACATTTCCTGCAGAGAATCATCCATTTCCGGCAAGTGGGGCACCAGCATTGCTGTTTCCGCCACTACCTCCACCGCCACTACTTACACTACCACCACCTCATGATATTGGAGGGACAAATCAAGTTGCAGTAACAATTACCTGACATGTTGCGGTAGCTGATTGATTGTTCGTGACGGTAAGTACATACGCAGTACCCGTATCTGCGGGAGGAGTAATATTGAGACTTCCTTGGAGTGATTGACCACCTATAGAACTCAGTGTCGCACTCACCGCATTTTGAGAAGACCAATTAAGTATCACAGGAGTTCCATTGGTTACTGCCGTAGACGAAGCACTTATAGTACAGCTTGGCGGTATAATAGGGGTCGGTAACACCAAGGCAAAGTACGAGAAGTTCTGGGTACTAAAAGTTACTTTTCCATTAGTCCCAGAAGAAACACTGGTATTCGTTCCAACAGTATTCCAATTCAAACCATCTTCAGATGTAATAACCCGGTAAACTTTGTTGGGAGTTGCTGGGATACTCAGAGTTACGGGTTGATTTAGACTCATTCCCACTCCAAGCGTATCGGCTCCCACTTTGGCAATTTGTTCGATATTCATATCTTTTAGTAGCATCCCATCGCTCGTAATTTTGGCATCTTTTGAAACAAATTGTGCCGGGTCAATCAGATCTCCGAGTACAAACCCACCGTTCCAAACCGAAGAACCAGATTGGGTCATCACTGAGGTAACTGCCGTTAATCCAGTTCCTGTAGTGATACTTACACCTTGAGCGGAAGTAAGAGTAATTCCACCACCTGTACCTGTAGTATGAGCAAGAATAACTCCAGATCATGAAAGCGGTGTTCCCATTTGAGAAACGGAAGTATTGTCATATCGTCGAAATACCAAATTACCAGTCCCAGTTACTACCGGGGTAACATTACTTGGTACCACATCAGGTACTGGTATAGTGAGGTTCTGTAGGGTTTCGGTATATTGATTGGAATACACTTGGTACGAAAGTTTGTACGTACGTTTTTCACCTATCCAATCTCTTGCGAAATCGTAAATATTATTAGGTTTTCTTGCGTAGTTATCGAGTTCCCAAGTATTGATTTTACTCATCTCGGAATTCACGTTGTTTTGATCTTTGAGTCGAGAAGCATCGACATATCCTGATTTTCTACTATCAAAATTGGTTCACTCAAATTTCATTTTGACCGAAAGTCGAACATTGTTGTCATTATTGGATCGATATTCATACCTCGTAAGAGCTGCTTTGACTGGATCTAGACTTATATCCTTTGCCAAATCATTGGTAGAGCCAAAATGGGCAGTATCTGATACTCCGTAGAGAGCATTATATATTTTTCCATAGACAGATCGGTAATCAATACCAACTCCGAGCCAGTTATTTTTTGCTTTAGTCACAGAAATATTTCCATACACTTTCTTATCCAGACTAGAAAGTAGGGTTTGATTGTTAGAAATAACGAACATTCCTCCTCCTTCTCCATGGTCAGTACCGAGGTCACCGTTGACTTTGGTAGTTCTTCCAAATTCTGAAAATACAACGATAGTGATATTTTGAGTATCCTTCACATCATTGAAAAATTTGGTAAGGTTTGACATGACTCAACCGATATTGTAGTTGAGGTCTTTTGGGACATTGACCGAATCAAAGTTTGACTGAGGAGCGAGCTGATTTGAGTGAGTATCGTAACCTCCATCTGCTTGCATATAAAATGCTTTACCAACGTTGTTTGTGAGCAAGGTTCTCAAGAATTTGAGATTATTTGTATTTCCATATCCGGCCCCATCTGGACCACCACCAAGTTTTGAAGCTTGGGCGATTTCGTCTACTCGAACGGATGCCTTGAACAAATCGGTTGTTCTATCTGGATAAGATCTGGTTTGTAAAGTACTTCGAAGGGTATTGAGTTGCGCATTTCTATCGAGTTGCCCCAGATAATTGTTGGAAAATATGGCTCCACTTGGACCAATATTGATATATCTTCCATTTCGAAATACATTGGGCCTTCGACCAGAGAGGGAAATGGTATTTTCTGAATTTGGCTCGTAACGAATCAATTGTCCAAAAACACCATCGGCATCATCGAGGGTGGTCGCCCCATACGAAGCAATTTGTTTTTGAGCCTGATCATGATCACGAGAGTGATTTGGAGATCCTACTCGGTTGAATATTCGCAGATTATTACTATCAAAGAGAGATTTGAGTGATGGGGTTGTGCTTCCGCTTCCATAAGCAAGCGCATTATTCATATAAAAATCCCCGAGATCAGTTTCTCGATTGAGTCCAAGCGCAATCGTACCACCAGTGATAGTTCGACTGTTTACGTAATCGTTGTATTCGTTTTTTGGGACGATACCATGTAGCCAGTCGTATCCACCTCCGAGCTCAACAAAGAGGAGCTTCCCATTAGGGTTATTTAATACAGATTGAGCGAGATTTTCTGGAGTAGTAGGACGATCATATCCTGTTTGAATCACAAATTCCGGTTGTGCCAAAAACATAGAAATGATAGAACGAATTTTTATGTTTTGAAAACTCAAATTACTTGGTCTAAAAAGCCCAGGAGTACCGTCATTATTGGTCGTAAGATATTGGGTCATTTTGGTCTTGACTTCATCGGGAAGTACACGTCCAAGAAGGAGCTTTCCTTCCAACATAGTAAAAAGTTCAGCAGGGGTAATCTCACGAATAAGATTGGAGCTTGGAGCAAATTGTATAGAACCACTATTAATGAGAAGCGCTCCGGTCCCTTGTCCAATTTGACCATCTGTAATAGTAAGTACGAGATTAGCTGGATTGTAGCTAGCACTTCGAAGGGTAAGACTGCCAGATACCGTAGCTAAAGTAAGATTAGGGATACTAAAACTTCCTGTAGAAATAGAGAGTAGTTGACCCGTTTGACTTCCCTGAGTAGTGTATTCAAAATTTCCAGTTTGTACTACCAGTGCCCCTGTGAAAGTATTTCCTGTTGAAGTTGCTACAGGCGTAACTGAGTCAATCAATCTATTGGTAGTTTGAACGAGCTCGGGCATGAGATACGAACCAGTTTGTGTGTCAAAAGCGATACGACTCGTGTAGGAAATCCACTGATTCTGAATATACGATGAATAAAATTTTTGATTGTCATCAAATCCATCACGACCAAAAACGGATCCAGGAAAGTAGGGAGTCCAGTTGAAACGACTAAGTAAGTTGCTATCTTTTAACATGCTATCAATCACATTTGGAGATTGAGCATGGAGAAGTTTGATCGTACCAATACTGAGTTCTAAAGGATTTTTGTAGGTCACGGAATTCATTGCAGCATCCGAGTACATATAATCACTGGCGAGTAACCATTTTACACTAGGTAATATCTCAAAATTATTCGCAACTATCTGTGCCGCAACTACATCGAGTTCCGATCGAGTTGGTGTTCCATATATATAAAAACGATACATTCTATCCGCCAAAAACAAAGAAATGGCCTGCTCACGCATCGCAAAGATATAATCTATCGTATTATCACCGATTCCATTGTTTCCTCCTATAGGATTCGCCATGAGAGCGAGATCAAGCGCCCCTGAACCATTAATAAAAGGAAAACTGACCCCTGATTTTAGAGCACCACTCAAGAACACCACTCCACTAGAAGTATTGTGAGCGTTTGCGTTATAACTTACTTGGTGAGTAAGTGTGTCTGACATAAATCCTGTAAGAATTTTTGCCACTGAAGCTACGTCAGATTCTTCATAGTTTCGAGCATTTCCATTTTCTTTTGATTCCCCTGGCAGATATTCTCCCATGAGAAAGAGTTGGATGAGTTCTCTTCCATAGTTTTCATTGGGGCTATTTTTGT
>JAQTZK010000056.1 GCA_028687815.1 Candidatus Altimarinota bacterium
AAATTCGTTCCAAAGCACTTTTTTCTTGAGTTCCATAACTCATTTTTTGCACTTGCTTCACTGATTCCAAAACTTCACTCAACTTCCCGAGCTCATTTTCTGGAAGCAATAGATGTTCTGGATGATTTCTCTGATACACAACCGCGTTGAAGTACTGGTGATTAAACGAGGAAATTCCAAGCGGAACCATAATAATACGAAGACCGAAGAGTTCGCATTCAGCGAGTGTAGTCGCTGCTGCTCGTACGAGTGCTACATCCGCTTTGGCGTAGGCTTCTGCTAATTCTTCGTGAAAAAACCATTTCTTCACGAAGACATTTTTATGAGCCTGAAATGATTCATAAAAATGCTCATTGAGTGTTCCGAGTGCAACGGTAAAATGTATAGTTGGAAATTTTTGAACACATGCTAAAAGTTCCTGAAAAATCATCGTCGAACCAAGTCCACCACATTGGACCACTACCCTACTCGTATAATCAGAGTTTTGAGATACGAATGGATGTTCTGCAATATATTTTGTAAATATCGGATCAATCCACTGTCCTACATATTCCGTTTCAGTATTTCCAAAAAAAACTCCCGCACTTTCGAATCCAAGAAAGACTTTTTTGGCGAAAAAACCAACTACACGATTGGTAAGTCCTGGAATAGTGTCAGACTCATGCACATAAAGCGGAATTCGCATAATCCAAGCACAAATTCCCACAGGAAGAGCTACTCCCCCACCCTTACAAAAAATCGCAGTAGGACTGATAATTTTCAGAGCATGATAGGATTGGTAGAGTGCGCGTACGAAAAAATATGGCTGAAGGAGATTTCGAAGTGAAAATTGTCTTCGGAATTTGATACCTTGAATGGGGAAAAACTCGATATGATGTTCATTTGCTTTACTTTCATCCATGCCTCATTTTTCTCAAATCCAAACGCATTTGGTATCCGGAATCGACTTGAGGTGCTCGTGTAAAATGACAATCGGGAGAATATGTCCACCTGATCCTCCACCGATACAAGCAATAGTATGGGGAGACGGTTTTTGTTTGATTTGAGAATGATTACCCATGATGGAGCGTGTACTGGCCAAGATTATTTCGGGTGATAGTACCGAAAATCTCCATTTTTCCAAGTTCTATCTGGATTTCTTCCACCCGTACTCGAAGTGCCTCGGATAGTGCGTCAATCGTAAGTGCGGTTCCATCAAGAATCGTGAGTATATTGCGTTCCAATAAACTTCCAGAACCTGAGAATACATTTTTGGATAGAGTAACAGTGAGTCCATATTCTTCGAGAATATCATCTGGAGAAATGAGAAGTTTTGCTGAGGCATTCTGAATGAGTCGATTGGCTCCAAGAGAATTTTTGCGAGAAATATCGGAAGGAATAGCAAAGACATCCTTTCCCATTTCGAGGGCTAGTTGCGCTGTAATAAGGGATCCTGAGCGTTCTTTGGCTTCTATGACTATGAGGCCTCGAGCTAGTCAAGCAATGATTTCATTGCGTTGTGGAAATGTATACGGAGCTGCAGCAAATCCCAGGGGGAAGTGCGATATTACCGCACCACCCTGCTCCACAATGGTATCAAATAAGTGAGCATGAGTTCGGGGATATGGCATATCGACACCACTCCCAAGTACGACAATCGTGTGTCACCTAGCTCGAAGGGTAGCTTCGTGCGCGAGGCTATCAATTCCGAGAGCTCCACCCGATACGATAGATATATTAGCTTGCACGAGTTTTGGCAAAAAACTCGTGACAATTTGTTCACCATACGGAGTTGCTTGTCGAGAACCTACGACCGCAATTCTCAGTCGTGAAGACTCAAGATTTCCCCTCACATACAGGAGAAAAATCGGACTTGGAATCGTACGAAGTTCTTCAGGAAAATCCGCATCTGAAAAGAGATACACCTGCACATCTAACTTTTGAATTTTCTTGGAATATTCGGCAAAAGATAGTTGCAACAAGGCTGCATGAATTTTGGTTTTCTTCTCGGGAGTTCCAGGAAGATATTGTAAAACTATATTTACCACGGAATCTGGATGTTGCTCATATTTCGAAGCTATACTATCGGTTACTGCACCAATTTTTGAGATATGAAACAAATCTCGATGACTCAGCCCTAGTGCGTGTAGGTAAGACCAAAAAATTACCATACATGGAAAGCTGATTGAAGCATGTTTCCTATTTGTTCTGGTTGACTCAAAACAACTTGAGCACCATATGCTTTGGAGATAGGTTCGGTCAAGAGTTTTTCTGGAAGTGTATTATTTTTGGCAATTCGATGCTCTACCGGGTGAACGATGAGAATCTGCAAGAGTTGAAATTCAGAAAAAAACTGGTGAATTTGTTTTTCTAAAAAATTCTCTCCAAAAAGAAGTATACCCTTTTGTTCACGATTTTCTGAAATACGTTTCAGAATGGATGTAGTCTGTTTTCCTGAAAGTGAGGTAGTGCAAGAAAGAATAGTTTTTTTGAGAAATATCAAGAAATGTTGCAACTCCTGAGCATCCCGCGGAAATGGATACTCCAAAAATTGGTTTGGCGTAATGGAAGTGCTCGCTATATAACAACTTCCTTGTAATTCTTTTTCCCAAACCGCGTCACATATCATCATGATAGCTTCCGAAATGATATCAAACTTAGTAAGTTCAGTGGTACCAAATCGTAAACTTGGATCTATTACAAAAACCAAGCATACTTCGTAGGTTTTCTCTTGAACATACTCTCGAACTATCAGCGAATTTTCCTCAAAATTAGATTTTTTATAATCTATTCTGGTACTTTCCTCTCCAAAAACATACGGTCGAAGCTCATGAAAGTCGCCCGAATTTGCACGAATTTGAGAAATAAAATTCCCAGAATACCGCGATTGCAAATGCGTATTACGAAAACAGAAATCGAGAGTATGATGATATCGAATCATGTTCTACTGGGACACTATTAAGCACATCTTGGATAGATTTCGCTATGGTTTCCCCAGCTGAAATAGCTCCAAAAGACAGTCGAATTCGATGAGAAAGCACGAACGGTAAAAGGTATTTGATATCCTCCGGAATCACAAAATTACGACCACGGATGCGTGCGAGCACTTTGGCAGTAGCTGCAAGTGCTAAAGCCGAACGAGTACTAATTCCGTGTGTAAATTTGGTACCTACTTGCCTACGGAAGGTTTCGATGAGTCGCACAATGTATTGGAAAATCTTGGGGTCTACAAAGGTTTCTTCTTGGCATGATTGTTTCCATTTTTGGATATTTGCGTGAGTACAAAGTGCAGTTATTTGCTCGTGAGAAATAGCATTTTCAAGAATTTTTGCTTCGGTAGCCATGCTCGGATACCCGAGTTCATACGAGAGGATAAATCTATCCAACATTGCATCAGGGAGCGTATAGGTGCCAACTCCATCATACGGATTCATCGTAGCTACTACAAAAAACAAATCGTCCAATGGAAGAGATGCATTAGCAATCGTGACCTGCCCCTCTTGCATACATTCCAAAAGTGCGGACTGAACTTTTGGTGGAGCACGATTGATCTCATCTGCAAGGATAAATGAACTGAAAATGGGTCCTTTTCTCAAGGTGAATTCTCGTTCTTTTGGATCATATACCTCAGCTCCAAGAATATCAGAAGGTAGAAGATCTGAAGTAAACTGAATTCGTTTAAATGGAAGACCTAGCGCTGTTGCTGCCAGATTTGCAGATTTGGTTTTGGCAACTCCTGGAGGCCCTACAAGGAGAATATGTCCTCCCGCGAGGAGTCCAAGTAGGTATATCTCGATGAGTTCTTCTTGTCCAAATATATGTTCTTTGAGTTTAGTCTTAAAATCAGAAACAAACTGTGGAAAATCAGTGGAAGTCATACAAAACGGTTACAAGTTAGAAAGAGTGTATACGAAAAATATTAAGAAAAAATGAAAAAAGTAAGAAAAAATAGAATTACTCTTTTATCTACCTAGTAACAGCCATATACCGAACTACAACTTCCACACGTACTACACTGTACTTGTCCATTATAACAGAGATATACTCCGTCGATATTGGTAATACAGCTACCATAACTTGCTGCTGTACAACATTGATATGTACTCGTACACTGCGTCTGATATCTCCAAGTACAACAAGGAGAAGTACTACAGCTCACAGTTCCTGTATAATTTCCACAGCTATCATACTGATAACGTGTTCCTGTCTGTCCGCAGGCACTTACCGAACATGAACTATAGCTATAACTTCCATTTGGTGTACAACAACTCTGTGTATTGCAAGATCCTCCTAGTCCCGCATATTGACCTTGAGAAATAGGACAGGTTCCCCCATTACTCTCTACCACAGTCTTCGTATAGTACGTCTGGTAGTTTCCTCCTCCACATGGAGCAGTACAAGATCCATTATAGGTATTGTAGCTACAATTAATTGGACAAGGACTTGTGCTCACGCTAGCAAGGGTTACTGAGCTTCCACATCCAACCGCATTACATGCTCGAACGTATCTCGTGTAGGAAGTTCCACAGGTAAGACTTATTTCTGTAAAAGAAAGTGTATTTCCTTGATTCGTCCAAGTCGTTCCATTGGTACTCGTTTCATATCTCGTACTTCCAGATACCGCATTCCAGTTCCAGGTAATACCCGTGGTACTAATACCTGAAGCCGTAGCTCCAGCAAGTCCTGTAGGTGTAGTCGTACTTCCCGTACTCGTACTCGTACCAAGAACTACTGCTTCTACCTGAGGAAGACTGCCTCCAAAGTTACTCAGGGTAGCTCCAGTAAATACATTGGCAAGTGTAGCTTTGGTAACTCCAGTAATATCTACCGTTTGAAGAACGGCTGTATTCACTCCAGTGGTAGATTGAAGTACAGTATTCGCACCTACTGTGCTACTGGTATTTCATGATAGGTTATAGGGGAGGTTCTCTCCTTGATTGACTACAAAAGCGATTGTTGTATCTGGTGATACCAGAGCTCCCGTAACAGAGAAGATAAGATTCACACTTCCACTATTCGCATAAATGAGGGAAGGAGCATTGATAACGTATTGGCTGGAACCTGAGGCATACTTGTAAAATCCAAGATAGTTTCCATTTACACGAGCTCGTTGCAATGAAGAATTTGCAGCATAGGCTTCGCTTACGAGAAAATTTGAGATATCTTGAGGCGTTGTCATACTTGAGAGTCCTTCAAAGGTAGTCGCGATTTGGTATTTGGTTCGCTCCGGAGTTGTAGCATAGACAAACTCATTCCCAGAGAGTGGATCTTTGGGAATCTTGTCCATTTTGATCGCTTTGACGACCGAAGCCTTAACAAAGCCCTTGTTTGAGAAAACAATTCCATTCACACTTCCCGTGTTTACGGTAGCATCTGGAGTTGGATAGTATCCTGTTTCAACAACAGCCACTTCGAGTCCTCGTTGTATGAGTCCGAGTGAGGAGATGCGATTCGTATCACGAGTTTTGGAAGAATAACCAGCAATAGAAAGAAATCCTATGGTACCGAGGATAGCCAAGATAGTGATGACAACAATAAGTTCAGTGAGTGTAAAACCGAGGAAACTAAGTGGTAGAGATTTCTTGATTTTTTTCATACAAAGTAAATTATCTAAATAGAGATTACTCTAATATTAGTCAGAAGCAATAAGGAAAATATGAGTAGTACTACGCTCGTATATTCACCTCCTTCCACCAATCCAAAACCTTTTGCACTGCTTCCTCTACTGAACAATTAGTTGTATCCAATAATCGTGCGTCATGTGTCTGAATGAGTGGGGCTAAACTTCGGTTCATATCCCGCTCATCTCGTTTGGCAATACCATCAAAAATATCATTATAATCTGGATTCATACCTTTGCTCAGGAGTTGTTTATATCGACGATTAGCTCGTTCGGCTACCGAAGCGGTAAGATACACTTTTAGACCTGCCTCTGGAAATACTTCCGAACCCATATCACGCCCATCTGCTACGAGTCCAAGTCCAAAAGCAAAATCTCGTTGACGTTGGAGGAGGGCTTGACGTACCGATGGAAGTTTGGAAACTACTGATGCTCCCTCGCCTACCGCTTCGGTTCGGATTTTTTCCGTCACTTCTTCCCCAGCAAGGAGAATGCTTTGTCCTTCAAATCGTACATCAAGATTTTTGGCAATGTTTGCTACTTTGTCTTCTTCCTCAAACCCAATATTTTGTACAGATGCTGCCAGTGCGGTGAGGCGATACAACGACCCCGAATCGAGGTAGTACCAACCCAGTCGCGTTGCTACTTGTGCGGCAACGGTACCTTTTCCTGAACCAGAGGGCCCGTCAATCGCAATGATGGGCACGGAAGTTTTTATATGCATGTATCGAGTATATAAATACAAAAATAATGGCAAAAGATTTCTTTTGCGAAACAAGTTATGCCATTAACTTTTACCATTTACAAACAGGAACAAACTTTATAAGTTTTCAATTTATTTCTATTTCTTCCTCTTTGTTATAATACGTCAAAATTATTCAACTTTCTAGGTGGTACATTTCCAAAGTTTCTAAAAGTCAGTCAATTTCTCTTTTTCTCGTATCGGTTTCATATAAGCTCCAACTTACTTGTATTGCCTCTGCAATAGTTCATCTATTGCGAATAGAAAAAATCATATTCTTTTTTACTCAGTGATAGTATATTACTTATCACCTTCTTTTGAGTTCTATAAAGACGAGATTTTCGAGTTTTACTAGGTGGTAGGATATATATTAATAATTTGAAATACTCCAATTTGTTGTAAAATTGTTACCATATATGAATGTACTTCATATTAAAGCATATTGTGTTGTAGTTTTTCAACAACTACTAGTCATTCAATAGCCATTGGTATTATTCCACCAAAACCATATTTCAGTTCAATTATTATCACATGAACATCACCAATCATTAGCACAGAAATTTTCTCATCATTGTGGACCAACCCATGAACTACCATTCCATACATAAGCATCTTTTACCGTACGACTAGATCATACTCCATCTTTAGTAATTCTAAATTTATGATTACTATTAATATTAGAATATAATAATATTGTTGTTCAGCTAGGTAAATTGTTCCAAAAAGTCTTAAATTCAGATAAATTATTATTGAATGTAAATAAAGCATTACTCAACCCCACACTCCCACTCACCACCCCACTCTCATTCCCTACACTATCTCTCCACTTCATAGTTATAGCTTTGCTTCCATCTCAGGTAGTAACGGTAATGTTTTTAGTACTCGTACAGGTCTCCCAAGTATTACCTCCAGTTGCAAGTCAGGCTCATGAAATATACATTTGTATTGGAGTAG
>JAQTZK010000057.1 GCA_028687815.1 Candidatus Altimarinota bacterium
GAGCATAGGTTTCATTGTTTTTCTCGGTAATGTACTCATCGAGGGCTTCTTGAGTACCATCGTAGTCCATTTTTTGATAGCTCGATGTAAGCTTGGCTTTGAGATCAGTAATTTTTCGAGTAGAGGCATCGAGAGCGGTTTGTAGCTCAGAGCGCTGACTGGAGAGCGATGCAAGATACTCGTTGGTTTTATTTCCGCGGTATTTGAGACCATCAATGATACTTTCGAGCATCGCTTGTCGGTCACTCGACTGATCCAATGTTTTGTTGACGTCCATTTGGAGTACATTGATATACTCTTGTGCGGCAATCATGTGAGAAGCAATAACTTTATCTCGACCCGTTGTCTTGTTAGCAAGAATGGAAGAAAGTGGAATGACATCTTCGTAGAGACGAACGGGAGTATTATCTTTGATCGATTTTGAGAGTCCTACATTGAGCGAAAGTGCTACTCCCACATTCCCAAGATACGGAACATCCGCTCTTCGAAATTGCATATCGTTCTGGTTTGCATATGCTTCTGATGAGCTAGAAAAACTCGTAAAATAGGTGTACCCAAAATTAATCACACAAGAAAGCAGGATTCAGAGCAACAGGACTTTTCGAACAAAGTCTTTGATTTCGGACTTAAGAGCCATATAATTCGATATTTACAACTAAGCGCATAATACTCATCTGACCCCCCTTTGCAAATGAAAGACTCTACCTATAAAACACAAGTAAACACGAATCCATTGCCACGATTAATGCAATCATTAAAATCTCGCTCTTTGACAGTCTGGATAGCAAAAATAAGTTTGGCGATTTTACTGACTCCCTACGTGTTCCCTATAGTAAGTACCGTTGAATGGAAAACTCAATACACGTATGCCAACGAATATCAATCTGTTGAACTCGCACAAGTACTTGAGCTCAAAACTCCAAAAAATAGTTTTGTCATTGAATTAGAAACTGAAAGCCAAATAGAAGATGATGAGGCGGTAACCTTCGTGGTAACTACCGAGAATGGTACCAAAGAATCAGGACTGGAAATAGCGGGCGATGAAACCGTGACGGGTAAGTACTTTACGGCACCGATGCATTTTACCCCGGTGAGTGTGGTACGAGTGAGTTGTGTATGATGTGAAACCCTCAAACAACTAAAACTTCATATCATCGCCCTCGACACTCGAAGTTCCGTAGAAAAACTCAGCTATCAACCAGAAGCACTGTATCAGAATGCTCATGCAGCTCCAAGTGCTTTTCCTGTTATTTCTCGTGCGGACTGGGGAGCTGACGAATCACTTCGATATGCCGATAGTCCCGTTTGGGTGAACATTTTCAAAAAACAAGAAAATGCCACCGTAAGTGAAGCTACCAAAAAACAACTTGAGAAAAATATAGCCATTGATGATCATCTTCGAAAGAATTTTCCCGAAGAATCAGTACTAAACGAAGTTATTCGAACCGAAAACGGACATAAGCTCGTTTGGCCTATCGAAAAAACCAAGTACGTACGAGAGATAGTACTACATCACACCGCAGAAGATAATATAAAATCACTGTCTGATGAAGAGCTGATGCGATCTATGTACTACTATCACACTATTTCTCGAGGATGGGGAGATATCGGATACCAATACATTATTGGACAACGAGGCAAGGTATACGAAGGTCGAGCCGGTGGAGACTACAATGTTGGAGCCCATGTAACCTGGAACAATCGAGGAACGGTTGGCATTAGTGTGATTGGAAATTTTGAAAAAGATTCCCTCGTCAAAGAACAACGAGCAACTATCCAAAAATTTCTCCTCGCTACTTCCAAAAAATACGGAATTGATACAAATACTGATCAAAAAGGACATAAAGCTTGTAAAGTTGGAGAGGAATGCTTGACTCGTGATTTTGATATCAAAAGTCTCGTAGGGCATCGAGATGTTGGATATACAAGTTGCCCTGGAGCCAATCTCTACAAAGCGCTCACTGACACATTTATTCCTGAATTGAATTGATTTACTCGAAATAACACCCTGATCGCCAACTCAGTATATAAGCCTGAGACACTCAAAAAAACAGTACCAACACCAGAAATTACCAAGCCTATCCCAGAAGAAGCTTTGGGGCCCACTATTCGCATCAAGCTATCAATACCCACTCATCTGAAAAAAATTGACCTAGAAGCAACCGAATGAAATCCCATTCTTGGCTGGGAGACTAAATCTGGTAAAGTAAATTTTTCAAAAATTTCAGTGAGAAAAGTGGGAAACAAAGTAGAAACTACTATGGGTGGGAGAAAATATAAAACCGATATTATTTCTTTGAGCGCTACCACCGTTCGTGTAAATAACTGGATTCGCATTCCTACTTGGGATAAAGAAAAACAATACAACGACAATGAATTTCGTGGAAAAATAGAAGTGCGTATTGAAGATAACAAACTTATTGTTATCAACGAATTACCCATAGAAATGTACCTCCGTGGTCTTGCAGAATTCAGTAATGGAGAAAATAGTGAGAAAGCCAAAACAATCCTCGTCTCTGCAAGAAGCTACGCGATGTTCTATACCGATCCAAAAAATCGAAAGTTTCCGGGGAAACCATATGACGGATCTGATGATCCAGATGTATTCCAGAAATATCTTGGATACGGATATGAAAAACGTTCCGCTACTACTCTCAAATTTATTGAAGCCACTCGTGGAGAGATCATCACCTACAAGGATATTCCAGTTAAGCCATGGTATTTTAGTCAATCTAGTGGACGAACGCTTTCTGCCAAGGAATATTGTGAAACCCGAAAAGCAAATGGCACCCTATCTGCCAGTACGGTTTGCCCAGATATCCCCTATCTCCAATCAGTAAATGATCCAGGAGGTGAGGGTAAATCTCAATTAGGACACGGAGTAGGAGTTTCTGGTATTGGAGCGAGTTACTACGCCGTACAAGGATGGGATTATAAAAAGATAATCAAGTACTATTTGAATGGGACGGAGGTAGTGAAGAAATATTAATTCTAAGAAATAGTGTTCAATTGAACACTATTTCTTTTTTACAATCTGCTTTGCTTTCTTTTCACCTTTTTCTACCACTACCGCCACTTCTTCCACTGCCTTTCTCTCAACTAAAGCATCTCGAATCTCCTTAAGTAGCAGGATCTCTTCTGCTGGGGCTTTCACCTCTTTCATAGGTTTTTTCAGAGCTTTATTCAGAAGAGAAATCATCAAAAATACGGTCGCTGCAATAATCACAAAATCGAGTGTAACCTGAAGAAATTTTCCATAGGCAACGATTACTGCATCTTTTGGATCTCCTGATGATGCCGAAATAGCATACGAAAGTTTGGTCAAATCTACCATTTTGAGAAGACCACCAATAAGTGGCATAATCACATCTCCCACGAGCGAAGATACAATCTTTCCAAAAGCAGTACCTATAATAACTCCAACTGCCAGATCGACTACATTCCCCTTGAGGGCAAAATCTTTGAAATCTTTGAGAAATTGCATATCAAAAAATTAATAATATGAAATTAAGGGTAGCTCTGAGAAAAGTTTTGTCAAAAAGTTCGAGTACGCTACACTACGAATATACCAACTATCCCCCACCGCTATGCGCTGTCCGAAATGTAAAAATCTTGATACCAAAGTTATTGACTCTCGTATCGCAGAAGACGGAAAATCCATCCGGCGGCGACGTGAATGTGAAAAGTGTGGTGCTCGTTTTACCACCTTTGAACGTATGGAATTTATCAATTTCCTCGTACAAAAAAGCTCAGGTGAACAAGAAATGTATGACCGATCTAAGGTACAACAAAGTATTGGTAAGGCTATATACAAGCGAAAAGTTGACATGCTTCAGATTGAGCTCATTATCAATGATCTCGAAAACGAGTGGGCCTCTAACAAGAAGGGAATCACTTCAAAACGAATCGGTAAAGATATTTTGAGGCGTCTCAAGGATGTAGATCAAGTCGCGTATGTACGATTTGCCTCTATCTACCACAATTTTGATGATGTCGATCATTTTGCAGAATTTATCAAGAGTGAATTTGAGTAATCAAATCACCGTTATCGATAGAAATCTCGTTCCGCTGCGATTGGGAATTCTTTCGGTTGCCACTTTGGAACAAATGACAGAAATTCTTACGGAAACTTCCGAAAATATTCTCATCTATCTCAATCGTCGAGGAGCATATAAGGCGTATATCTGTAAGGATTGTTCCCATACCTGGAAGTGTCCGCATTGTGACGTAGCTATGACCCTGCATACCAGCCCAAAGAGCCAACTCCTCTGTCATCACTGTCACACTTCCCTTCCCGTGCCGGAAACTTGTCCTCATTGTCATGGTCATAAGCTGTCTGGAATTGGAATTGCGGTACAGAGTGTGGAACAATTTTTGAGAAATGAATTTCCTACAGTTGAGATTTGTCGACTAGATCGTGATCAAAAAAATGTGGTAGCTACCGCTCGTATATTTATTGGGACTGAATACGCCTTACGACATCATATTGGGAAGATTGGCGTAGCTATTGCTCTCCTACCTGAGTCAGAACTCAATATTCCCGAGTTTGATATCGAAGAACGAGTATATACCAATATTCGAGCCCTGTGAAGCATCTCCAAACACTGTCTCATCGAGACACACACTCCAAAACTTCCCCTGATTCAAGATATACTTCATGGGAACTACAAATCGTTTTTAACTCGTACGCTTGCGGAACGAAAACAATATCAGTACCCACCGTATGCTGGACTAGCCTATATACGAGTCAAACACAAAAACATTGCTACACTAGAAGATATTTGTGCCAAGATCAACAACAAACTCAAACTAGAAATTGATAAACATGAAGGTACGAGCAATCAAGTTCTCTATGACCGCTCTGTACGACTCAAGCGAGCTGGAGAATACATAGATACGATTATGATTCGTTCTCCACTACTTCTACAAATACTCGAACCTATTCAAAAAGAAGTACTCAGAAATAGAAGTGTGGAATTGATGATCCGCGGAGAGAAAATTCTCTAAATACTAAAGTGAGCTACCTGCAAGTTAGTTCACTTCTGTAAGTTTTGATTTATTCATAAATGAATAGATAGCAAATGAGATGAGAATCGCTCCAAATAAGAAGAAGAAGCCGCTAAATCCAAAGATAAGTAGTAAGAATCCTCAAAGTGTCAATCCGATGACATTTGCCGCATTCTGGATGATTTTCATGTGACTTGCGGAGGCATTGCTATCAATTTCTGTAAGCTGTTGTTTCTTGGCATATTCCGCATTGTAGAGCTCCAAAAAACCCCCCTGTGCCAGTCCCATTCCTGCGGCATACCCCAAACTATTACCGATACCAAAAATAATAACCGAGGTAATATTTTGAAAAATACCGAAACAAATCAAAGATCCTCAGGAAACGAGGAGTCCAATACAAGCTACCCAAAATTTACCGTATCTTTGAGATCATTTTATAAAAAATTCTTGCGTCACAAATGCAGGTATAGCCAAAATTCCGAGTAATGCATACCCAAATCCAGCAGCATTCGGGAGTTTAGAGAGATAATCAATAAGAAATGAAGCAGCAAATGTATCCCAAAAACCAAAACAAAGTACCACTAAAATGAACCAATAGAGACTCAGATTCCTTGGAATTCCCAAGAGTACTTTTTTGATCTTATGAATTTCATCTATGGTTTCTGGAATAATACTTTTGAAGTTGAACTTTTGAGTAGGCGCTGCTTGAGGCCTAAGAAAAATAAGCTTGGTTTCAGCGGCTAATTTGGCAAAATCAGTCTTGGCTACATAGCCAATTGCATATTTCTTGAGGGTATCTAGATTTGGTCGCTGGGCGATAACTTTGAATTTGGTAATATCAGCAATAGTGATAGTCTTTTCAGAAGAATCAAAATAGTTGAAAATAAAGAAAATCAGCATGAGCACAAACACAATCAGTGTAGTAATAGCCGCTGTAGGATTGAAACTCAATATGAACCCTGATGCTAAAAGACCAAAAAGCGATCCCCCTCCAGAATAGATATTATTTTTTGAAATAATTGAACTATATTCGGAAGGGTCAGCATTATTGAGAATATAATTGAGCGTCGTGAGGTCATTTACTTCTTTGGTAAATCCATACAGTCCAGCGGCTATTGCTAGAAGTAGGAGATTGGATCAACTATCAAGAAAATGCGTCAGCAGAGTGGTGATAACTCCTCCACTCGCATCTGGTGTAAACAGACTCGATGCATAGATGAATTTAAGAAAAATTAATCCTGAAATGAGCATAGAAACAGCTCCGAAAAGATAGAGTCGTTTTGGCGCAAAAAATCTTCAAAGGATACTTACTGGTATATCGATGAGCAATGCCACAATATTACCGAGTCCCAAAAATAATCCTACGAGCAAAGGAGAACCAAGATTGAGTGTAAAAAAGAATACTACGGTAAAATGAAACAGCATCCACACAAACCCAATACAAGCACTGACCAAATGCAAATTGTTTCGTTTAATCAAATCTGCTTCAGTTTCCATAGAAACAAAAGCGGTAGCTTGAGTTGGTTGAGGGGCTGTTTGGGTATTTTGTGTTACATCCATATAGAATACAGTGGCGAGTAATAGGGCGACATTACGCACATACTAGCAGATACTTTATTTTGGTGCAAGTTCCAAGAGGTGGTACATACAGATACCTCCAGCAGTCCCTACATTCAATGATTGTTTTATACCGAGCATAGGTATTTCGATAATGGTATCAGAAAACTGTAAAAGCGACTGCGAAACTCCGCTAATTTCATTTCATAAAATCAGACAAGAGGCTTTGGAATTAAGAATAAGTTCTGTATAAGGAATACTCCTTGGTGACTGCTCCAACCCGATTATTTGAACACTATTTTCTCGAAGCAACGTGAGTATTTCGATGGGGTTTTCATACCACTCCCAAGGTACGGAAAGCTCAGCTCAAAGGGCAGTTTTTGAGATTTCTTTCCGGGGTGGAGTGGGGGTAATGCCCGTTAGATATATTTTTGAAAAACCTGCACCATCAGCGGTACGAAAAAGAGCTCCTACATTTTGGAGTGACCTGAGATTGTCGAGCAGAAGATATCGTTCGTGGCTCATAATTAGATTTGACCTTTAATAGATTCAAGAAGAGTGCGCATTTGTTCGGATATTTCCTTGGGCATTTTAGCTTCCACTTTGACATACATATCCCCCGTTCGACCTTCACTTTGTCTTCACT
>JAQTZK010000058.1 GCA_028687815.1 Candidatus Altimarinota bacterium
GAGATTCTCACCTTTCTCCATCAATCATTTTTGAATGCCCCTGCGGATATTGATCATATTTTTGCCATACCCGAAGTGATACAAGCACTCCAGCAAAGTACTCAGGACTGGCATAAATCTGTGAGTATTATGACCGAACATGGTATTGCTGTAGCTACGATTGGAAGTGCACTATCCTACTTTGAGTCGATGACCGAAGTATCACTCAGCGCTAACTATCTCCAGTGACTTCGTGACTACTTTGGAGCCCACACCTATGAGCGAACTGACCGGGCAGGAGTTTTCCATACTCATTGGAATTAGCCAAGTTATACAACTAAATCTGTTACCACCGTGACCGATGCACCAAAAAGCACATACTTTGCCGGAATTTGCGTGGGAAGTATGTTTTTGTCGAGAAAATGAGCATATACTTCCCGTTTTGCTTCACCCATAAAAAACAAAAATACGATAGGAATAGATTGTACAAAATTCTTGGAAACAGAAATACGATGCGACGGAGGTTTTGGGGAATCTCATATTTCAATATACCCTTTTGATGTATTTTGCAGTCCCATATGTTGTGGAAACAGTGAGGCAATATGCCCATCAGGGCCCACTCAAAATAAACCAATATCGATATGAGGTACTCGGGAGAAATATTCAAGTTCTGGATTTTCTAACTCAGTTTTAACGGCATAAATTTGCTCGCTAGCAATCAGTCCATCCACCAATAATCGTTCGAATAAAACTTCATACAGGAGTCGATAATTACTGTCTGCATGATCCAGTGGCACGAGTCGTTCATCCAAAAAAGCAAAACGGATTTTAGGACGAAGTGCTCCATCAATGCGTCAAAATTTTTCACCAAATACTCGGTAAAATGCGAGCAAAGAAGATCCTCAAGAAAGTCCAATAGTTACCGTATCTTGTGTCTTTCCCAGTCACTCCAAAATGCGCAAAAATTCTTGGTACGCAGTGAGTGCCAGAGCAGAATTCTCCGAAGCATTATTGCTTATAATTTTCATACTGATAGATACATACTATTTCTCAAAAATGCCTGCTTACGAAAACCATTTTCTTCCATCTATCGCGAGCAGTTCATCCGCCGCTTTTGGACCTTCGCTTCCTATTTGGTAGGTATGTAAGATGGGACAATTTTCTTTGCAATCGATCAGGTCATCAACAATTTTCCAAGATTCTTGGATCATATCCCAGCGAGTGAAGAGTGTGTGACTTCTCAAAAGTAACTCACTCATAATATGTTCGTAGGCCTCTGATCATTCTTTTGATTGAAGGAATTCTGAAGTTACCGACCTGGTTTTGCTAGAAGTACCGTATTCTTTGACATTAAATCCTACCGTAATACCCTCATCTGGAGCAATCTCAAAAATAATACGATTGCGTTCCAGATCGGTCGGTTCACTATAGAGAATAGAAGTGTTCTTTTTGAATTCCACTACGATTCGAGTGGTTTTACTCGCCAAAGCTTTCCCTGTTCGAATATAGATAGGCACTCCTTTGAGTCGCCAATTATGTATTTCGAGGCGAAGAGCGACAAAAGTTTCGGTTCGAGAATTTTCAGCTACTCAAGATTCACTTTTGTAGCCAGAATATTGACCAAAAACCACATGAGAAAGATTGTCTTTCCCCAGTCGAAGCGAGCGTAGAACCTTTACCTTTTCGTCTTGAATGGCGGAGCTCGCGAGCGAATATGGTGGTTCCATCGCCGCCAATGAAAGTACCTGAAAGAGATGATTTTGAATCATATCCCGGAGCGCCCCTGAGCGATCATAGTACGGGCCTCGATTTTCTACACCGAGTGACTCTGATGCGGTAATTTGAATATTATCAATGTAATGATTATTCCAAACTGGCTCAAAAAGTGAGTTCGCAAAACGAAAAGTCAGGATGTTTTGGATAGTCTCCTTCCCCACATAATGATCAATCCGAAATATCTGATCTTCGCTAAAATACTGAGTTACCAAAGTATTCAATTTTTGAGCACTTTCTAGATTGGAGCCAAATGGTTTTTCGATCGCAATGGTGGAAGATGTACTATTGAGTCCACTATTCCCTATTCCAGAAATTATCGGTACAAACAGCTCTGGTGGAACTGAGAGATAGAATATAATATTCGTATTGGAATATTGGGTGAGCCTATCACGAAGTGGCGCATACCCCTCTGGATTATCGATGGGAAGCTCTAAGTATTCCATTTTTTTAAGAAAAGCATCGTAGAGATCTTGGGACGCAGATGGACTAGACTTTTCTTGCTTAAGATAGATGCGAAATTCCTCAGAACTCATGGGTTTTCTCCCGATTGCGAGTATAGAAATATTGGTGAGCTGGTCTTTTTTATACAGTGAAAAAAGTGCCGGTATGAGCTTTCGTCGAGTGAGGTCTCCGGTAGCTCCGAATAAAACAATGCAACTATTCGGAAATGGTTGTGACATATGAGTTGGGATTGATGATGTATGTTTGACTGTAAAGCACCAAGTATAATAGGAGATAATGGGGATAATTCAAGTGAATAAGGGTCGAATAGTATAAAAGAATCATTAATAAAAAATCTTCCTATTTTCTATTACAAATGGTCGGTTTAATTATAGAACTTGTTTTAGTTTATTATAGTTTGCCTATTATTTTTTTACCACTAAAATAATAGTACCATTTGGTATAGGTAATTTTTCAATATTATGAATATGAATAATTTGTCAGAAATCGAACAGGTAACTATTTCAACCTGTGACCAAACTTGCGATGCAAGCACTAATATTGTTCCTCAGGAAGTTCTTGAAGCTCTCAATAAGGCACTTATGCCTAGCGAGTAATTACAGAAATTACAAAAAAGAAGGAGATAGCTCCTTCTTTTTTGTAATTAAATCTTTCAACCCCTATATAAAAATGCAAAAAAAACTGTTTATTTATCGATATAAATGAAGTGAGGATAATTGGATGAATTGGTCTAAAGAGCTTTTACTAAGAAAGAAGGAGGTTATAGAGTCACTTGAACGTGAGTGACTACATTCTGAGATTTGTTTTATAGATACAAATCTCAAGCTTGTTTTTTTTATTCTCATATGAAGAGATATAAAAAAGTCCAATGAGATATTTCTCAATAGTAATGCAAAAATTGACACTGATCATGCTGCAAAACTTAGTGAATATCTTGAGTTCGTATCCATGTCTCAATTATGCTTTGATTTCCAAGTCCAAAATTTATGAAATACGGAAATCAAATAGTACAAAAAGTCTCAATTGATATAAATGATTTGAATTACTTGAATAATTGAGGGAGTATTCAAGTCAAAAATTTTCTCTCAAATCTTGAAAGTCAGTTAATAATAGAGAAAGTTGAAAAATTAAACTGACAACATTCCTATATTCATTGAGCAAAAATGATAGGAGTTGAATGAATTTTATATCCAATATCGGAATATACTCGAAGAGCTGATATAGATGAAAAGATAATTCAAGATCCTAATCTGTCATACAGTGAAGATTTTTGGTGTACCCACGGAGTCCTGTATGGTACAAGCAATTTTACCGTACAAAATGCATTTATAGAGTACTATTCGAAAGATTTATTCTTTTGAAAAAAAACTATAGAGGAGAATTTTGCTAATTTAGAATCAGCTATTTTTAATATCATTGGTAATTTAACAGGTAAACTTGTTTTTACTCATCCCTTATTTCCAAGTTTTATTATTCGAAAAAGTATACCAAATATACATGCTAAATTTATTGGACACAATAATCCCCATTTTGATAATGGTTCTTATATTTCAGTAAACCAAATTTGGGAAGTAAAATACAACTGAAAAATTATTAATTCAGAATATTTTTTTTCAAAAGAAGCATTAGAAGGTCTTTATATTGGTATAATATTGATCCAAGCTCCTGAATCTTGAGGCTGAACAAGATTATTTAATAAATTTATTTCAGAAAATAGTGGGGGAACTATGAACTATAGCTTACAGGAAAATATTGAAACAAAGCTCTGAAATGGTGACTTATTAATTTTCAACGCACTCCAAATGCATCAAATTAACTCATTTATTGGTAAATCAGAACGAATAATTTGTACATTTCATATAAAAGTAAACAAAGAGTGAGTAGTAGTATATTATTAGCAACTAAAACTAGTTAATATGTTCACTTTCTTTGGAAATACTATCCTACTTCTTCTGTTTATAAAAAATAGGCAAAATTTAGACTATACACTTGGTGTCTATTTTATATCCCACAAGAATGATACATATATCTTTCAATGAAAGTTCTTATGAGATTTTTTACTTAAATTTTATTTTCAGGAGAATGATATCTATTCGCAAGCAAAAATAATATTAGCATGATGAGATTTAAATTTAAAAATAGATACATTTTATCCTTTGTGGAGTCTTTGACATAAATGGTACTCGGAGGCAGAAAAATGACTACATATTATTAAAATAAATATTCAATGAAATATTCAGAAATTTAACCCAATTTCATGGTCATTAGATTCACATAATACTCTTAGTGCCGAAGTAAAAAAAATCAATATTGAATATTCAGATATATTTTCTCTTTTTTGATTATATAAAGAGATTCCTCTATATCTCCCCTTTGAAAAAGTAATTGCTTATAAAGCAGGATGTGTAATGTATCCTAGTAATTTATCAGCATTTTTTCGAGAAAATCCTGTAGTTACAAGTTGAATAGATTCTAATCCAGAAATTGCAAGAAAAAAATCAGTATGAGAGTTATTTGAAAGATATTCCTGTTCAATTTTACCTGGAGATATTAACCATTTAGATATAGGCTTGGTATCGTCAAATATGGTACAAGAAGTTCAAAAATATACATGAGTTAATATAAAAACTCATGTGGGAACAAAAAGCACTCTGATCCATATGAAAGAAAAAAGAATAGATCTAGAAAAAGTGAAAAATATTAATGTTCCTTCTTCTGTAGTTTTTTACATGAACGATACGAAATGAAATAATATCTTTCGTTGAAATTCGAATGGAGTAGCAGTACATATAAACGCTGAAAAAGCATTTGAATGAGCTTATCTTGAGTTACTAGAAAGAGATTCAATAGCTTGTGTCCATTTATACAGGATTACTCTACCAGAAATTACTCAATTTGAAGCCTCATCTAATTTATCACCTTATTTAGATGAGGCCAAACATAAGGGATTTAAAATACGTTTTTTTGATGCAACTTTAGATAAAAAAGTGTTCGTGGTTTTATGTTGTGCTGAAAATATAGCAGGAGGTTTTCCCAAGTATGTATTTTGATCTTCGGCAAACATAAATTTAGAATTAGCGATGACGAAGTCTATCCAGGAAGCTCTTTTTGCTAGCGTTTCTCTTATAACAAAAAAACAAATTTATCTCAACTATTTTCAATCAAGAAATAATGTAGCCGTAAGCAATACCCTTGATCATCTATATTTTTATGCAAATCCAGAAAATGCTCATGAAATCAAATACCTTCTCACAGAAAATCAATCAATTCCCATGTTGGAACTTATGAAAAAAACTGAAAAAAACTTATGAGATTTAGTAACTTCACATAATGATAATATTCTTTATTTTGATACAACAACACATATTATGTCTTCTCTTTGATTGTTCTGAGTAAAAGTATTTTCCGAAAAATTTATTCCTTTTTGGTTTGGTAGAAATGCTTTTCCAATAAAGAAATTACCGCTTAGACTAAATTTGTTAAGTCCTTTTTTAGACTCAAAAAATCTAGTCTATAATCCTAGAAGGATTAAATTAGACGACGAAATGTTGTATCTACATTTTCTTGGATAAAAAATGTAACATTCAACCTTAACATATATTCATTAAATTAATTCAAAGTTTTTGAGTCTACCAAGCTGGAATCTCTACTATTTCAAATTCTCTATAATATACCAACTGATCATTCTCCCCTCTATTTTCTTTGACTCAAAACCCAAAATACAGTAATATACCGACAATTTAACCTCTTCTATGGCAGGAAATACCCCCACTTTAGCTACAGAAAATCAAGGAATCCGCGAAATCCCAAAATCCTCAGCACTCAGCAAAACGGTAGCAGGAATAGCGCTCGCATCCACCCTCGCACTCTCAGGTGGAACAGAAGCTGCCACGAGTCCAGAGATAGTGTCTTTGTCAGAAGAATACAAAGCTTGCGTAGCAAGTGCTGCAGAGACCACCAAAAAATTCCGAGCGGTTCTGGAAAAGAAACAGAGTGAGGGGGCGGATACGAGTGGTTTGGAAGTTCGAATGAAGAAGATCGTCGATGATACTCAGGAGAGTTGTGCGAAGATTGCCAGCACCGAAGCTCAACTTGCAAAGAATAAAGAGAAGATTGCCAGCACCGAAGCTCAACTTGCAAAGAATAAAGAGAAGATTGCCAGCACCGAAGCTCAACTTGCAAAGAATAAAGAGAAGATTGCTGAGTTAGATAAAATTAATAAGTGAGGCTTGGAAATTAACATGGAACTTCAGATGCTTGATAAAATCATAGAAGATTTTTCTCAGCAAAAGATGACTCGTGAACAATTTCAAGCAAAAACATCTCATGTACCTCAGTTGGTGGAGAGAATACGAGCTCATATCATCCATGTAAAACAAGTTATTCAAGATCCAAAAATCATATCCATATACGATGGATATGAGAACAATCTTGCAAAAATACTACAATACATGGCTACGGTAAATAGTTCAAAAACTGCAAAAAAATAAACTTAAGCTAAAGAAAATCCCTGTTTTTTGCAACGGGGATTTTTTTGTGATAGAATTACCCTATGGAACCATTGCATACCCCCCCAACAGCTTCTCGCGAACCAATTCTATCTCCTCAAGAAAAATCAGGAGATACTATTCAAAGCACCCTTGATAAATTGCCTGGTTTCAAAGGACTTTCCGTTGATTTACAGAATCAAATTCGAGCTACGCTGGCGAAATTGGAGTGAACGTATTCCAACAATCTAGTAGCACTCAAAAATCAAAAAGACAAATTTATAAATGAGATAAGTGCAAATATAGATGCTTCTGATTTGGATACGAGCACCATAATGATTGAAGAGATACTCAAGAAAATGGAGAAAGATGAAACAGTGGCGAGAAATACCAATGATGTTGTGCAAACTGGTGAAGTAGTGGCGAAGAATACCAATGATGTTGTGCAAACTGGTGAAGTAGTGGCGAAGAATACGAATGATGT
>JAQTZK010000059.1 GCA_028687815.1 Candidatus Altimarinota bacterium
ATCAAGGTGGAGGTAGTTCTATTGGTGGTGCTATTAGCATGCAACTCCTAGTAAATAAAACAAGTACTATAAAAGTCACTTGTGCTAATGCTGCAAATAACAAAAACTTCACGTTTACTGAAGCTGCACAATAATTCATAGGATATCTAAATATTGTTATTTAGCTCTAGAATTATTGAACTACTCTTACATCGTTCAATTCAAAAAAACTCGTCTCTCGGAAATCTATCCGCTAGACGAGTTTTTTCGATCCAGTTCATATTTGACTCTCCCTTGTCGAATACAGTTTTCAATCATTTTTTCATTGGCATTTTGTTTGGATTTTCCAGTTTTAAGTTCCAAGAAAACAATTTCTTTGAGATGCCCCTCAGAAAGTCCGTCAAACACCAAATAATCTACCCCTTTTCCTATAAATACCATATCTCGTGGAGCATAGCGAAATCCAGGGATCAACGGAGCAATGGTTTCATATAGCTCTCCAAGAATAACGGAACGAGATCTCCCGACCGCATCATTTCGCTCTCGTATAACAGCACGATGGCGTACCAATCGTCCCCATACAAATCAAATAAACAAAGAGAGTACTATAGCTCATACTATCAACCATACCTCACTGAGTCAGATGGTAAAAGTGTCAGTGGATAGAATCATCGAGGTTGGAGCTTCCAATAAAGATTTTTGCATAATCACTAGGAGAGGAGATTTTTTAGAGTATACTACGACCTTGATATTTTGTTCAATATTTTTCCATGATTCACGTATTAGTTACGGCCGATGCTGTTATCCGCGATATGCTCATGAACGATTACCAGTTCCATGCGCATGCTACTGAATCGGATGTATATCAGTCAAAAGGTACGATTCTTATCTATCGAAAAGAGCTTACCTCAGCGGTAATTTCTGAAGCTATCGATACTTTTTTTGCAGAAAAAATCTGGATAGTAAGTCCTTCTCGCCTGGTAAGTACGGATCATGAAATTGGAGATATCATTATGCCCAATGTCTTTCTTGCCTACGACCACGAAATCGACACCGTGGATTTTGACAACACCAATCGAGATAATTTTTTGCATGATCCCCTATTTTTGCATCACTACGAAGAGCAATCTGATCTAGATTTTGAGACTTTTGGCCTTTCCATCGGAGGTATTTGTGTGACGAAAAATGATGGCATGGATTTGATCGAAAGAGAACAAATCGAGTTTGCGTATAGTGCTGATTCTGTGGATGAATCCTGCTATTTTCTCATTGAAGCGGCTCAGAAACTTGGACGAGCCGAAGATGTATACCCAGTACTAGCGGTCATTGACAAAGATGCTACACCAGAAGAAAAGGCAAAGATTATCAAAAATATTCCTCCCGTTCTCGTGTATCTTCAGTCACAACTTTCGAGCGATGTTTCTGATTTGACGATTATTGCAGATATTGACGATGATTTTACAGATGAGCCAGACGAATTTGAAGAAGGAGGTGAAATGGAAGGATTTCATCCAGTCCGCAATTAATTTTGAACTATGGCAGAAACAGAGTTGAAGTTTCCGAAAACTAAGTGGATTGATATTATTAATCCAAGCGAAGATGCCGTAGATGAGCTTATGTCAACCTACAACTTTCATGAACTCGATCGAGATGCGCTTATCGAATCCAATCAAACCGCTCGTGTCGACACCTACGAACACTACCTCTTTGTCGTACTCCATTTTCCCAAATACGATCCAAAAACGAAGCGATATCTCACCAACGAATTCAATATTTTCGTAGCGAAAGATTATCTCATTACCGTTCGATATTACGCAAGTCAAAGTTTGGACAAACTGCAAGATCAACTCGAAAAATCTTCAAAAAAGAAAGGCGCTTCTGATATTTCTAGCGGAACCATTCTCTATCAAGTAATTGATCAGATGCTCGACAAAGTATTTCGCTCACTCGAACGATTTGGGAAGGATTTACGGCAAATTGAGAAGTCGATCTTTGATTCAAGAAAAGCTATTTCTACGAGTTTGATTCAAGAAATCATGATCAAGAAGCGGAATATTATCACGCTCAAGCACATGATAAAACCGCAGATTCAAGCCATCAAACTTCTGGAACTTCGTACCAAATCGATGTTTAGTGACTCGATTGAAGTATATTTTGAAAACCTCGACGATAAGGTGCAAAAAATCGCTACCGATATTGAGTTATTACAAGAAAATATTGAGTCTATCGAAGGCACGCTCAAGACCATATTTGACATGGAAACCAACTCGACGATCAAATACCTGACAATTTTCTCCGCATTCATGCTCCCATTGACCTTGATTACGAGCTTCTTCGGAATGAATATCGAAAACGTGCCGTTTACCGATGCGCTCGTATATAGTCTCATGGTAGCTACTACGGTAATTCTTTTTATCATCCTCGGAGTTCTTCGCTATTTCAAAAAAATCTAGTCATGCTGCTTCCGACTATCGGTATAGAAATCGAAGTAGGATGGTCGGCGTATTTTCCCCAAGAATTCGCCAAATGGTTTGATAATGGAAATCGGACCTATCGGGATTTTAGTACTCTTGAAAGAAATGAATTTGATAAGGTTTGTACCAAACTCGACGAACGAATGCTCCCTCAGCTTGAAAAAGTAAGTCAAGAACTCGGTCTCAGTCGAGGAAAAGATCCCTATTGGGAGTTTGTTTTTCCACCAGTTTTTGATATAGAAACTACGCTCAGTAGTATCAGAATCCTTGAGCAACAAAAGCTACTCCCTCTCGGAATTCCACACTCGCTCCATATTACGATTGCGGACATCATCTCTGATACCCATAGCTCAAAACTCGCTACTTGGCTAGAAATTCTCGCCGGAGTCAGTTCCAAACGACTGAAACAAGGAGTTCATTCCCAGGACACTAGTTTTTCTGCTGGATGGGCTCGTCGAGGTAATCGAGGCATGCGACAACGACCTGCTTCTGAACTCTGACTTGGAGCACAGCAGGCGGTAGAATTCCGAAGCTTAATAGTACCAAATACCCTCATAGAGATTCAGGAACTTTTATTATTTGCTCAACGATTTGGGGGTGTGGTGAGAGATATTCAAAATGATATCCAGTGAAATGCAGACATATCTATCTGGCAAGAACTCAATTTGGTATTAGAAAAAGCGCTTATTCCCCATGATTTAGACCTTCATGCTGATTGGGGAAATCCCCATATAGAAGTGGATATTTGGGATCGATATGGGAAGTTTTTGGATGTGGAAAAAGATGCGAGAAATCTGCGAAAGCAAGTAGATAGTTATAACCTATATCCTCCTTCGAGTGAATAACTTTGATATCCAAGTCCATTCGCCATTTGACTCATAAGTACGGACTCTTCTCCAAAGGGACAAATGAATACGAGTGGTATTTCTTTGGGAAATGGGAGATATCCTTCCTTGAGATATTCTTGCAGTTTGAAAAACGGAAATGATATACTTCCCAAAATATGCCCGAGTTCATACGAAAGGTATGATCTCATATCGATAAGAAGATATTTTTTATTTGCAAGATCATCAAGCTGGATGGTTTGAGAAATTCCCATTTTTGGTACATTCGTATTTTCCACCGACTCTGATGCAAATAATTCTGGTCGCTTTTCGTGGAGATAACTCGTATATGGTTCCACACGATCACATGCAATGAATACCACCTTTTTTCCTTTGAGTGAATCGCTGGGTTGTTTGCTCAGGTAGTCAAGCATACCATGATAAACGGCACCCGTGGTAGGTCATACCAGTATGCCACATTTTCGAATCAGCGTGAGCATATCATCAATACCATCTTGGTCGGATACCGCAATGATTTCATCGTAGTACTTTGATTGAAACAGCCCCACCTCCCCCATTTCATGACTATTTCGAATTCCGGGAATGTAGGATCATCCCGCCGTAATAATTCAGACACTCTTGAGAGACCTCTGTAACATGCGAACTTCTGGTTCATTTTTGTGCTCCTCGTTCACCGTGGCGCTGCCACGACTCACTTTGGTGCTCAAAATGAACTTCGAATTTCATCATGTTTCAGAGGTCTGGGGGTATTGGAGAGACTCCTGAGTGTCATTGATTCTATGTTCTTGAAAGTATTCGATGATGCCGCGGCTCGATCCGGTGGTTCCAAGTCCGGCGAAGAAATAGTCGGGAATACCTATATCGAGTTCAATTTCTTGTGCGGTAGTATCGTGATGAATCTTGGGATTTTGCACATTGGTGTATTGGTCGGTCCAATAGTATTTTCAGGGATTTTCGGACATTATCTGCTCAATCACTCAAAACGGTGAATTGGGATCATTGGGATCTGGGCATTCCGAACCCGGTGGTAGATTTTTAATTTCTACTCCGATAATTCGAAGAATATCCTCGATTTCTCTTTGTTTGATTCGATTGGTAACGGTAAGAAATTTTTGACCTGCCAGCCCTGCCAAAATTCCAAGTGCTTTTGCAGTATTTCCACTGGAAGATTCAATAATATCCAGAGCTTCACTCCCCCGTAAAATACCAAGTGCTGTTCGATCTTTGACGGATCCAAAGGGATTGAGATATTCGAGCTTAGCATACATTTCCAAACCAGAAATTCCATGCACTGATTCTGGAATAAGGAGCAGTGGCGTTTGACCAATACACTCAGTGATAGATTTTATGATCATTCTTGAGCTCGGTTATAGATACTTCTAAATTCTTGAAGAATAGGTCATGAAATCTCGGGATCTTGAGCTATTTCTTCTACATGTACTTCAAAATACGCGAGCAAATAACTTGGTGGTTTATCTATTTTTGCTACCAAATAATTGTGATGCAAAGAAATATGAATCTCCTTATCCTGAGGAAGCGTCCCAGCAATAATATGTGAGAGATCAGCTACCATTTTCACTCCCGTGAGCGGATCACAGTGAAAGGCACATTCGAGATTTTCCATAGCAATAAAGCGAAAAATAGCCTCAGAATCAGTTAGATCAATAGACACAATATCTGGTCGCTTGATAGCATATTCACCTCACAATATCTCCGTAACAATCCTTTGTTTTTTGGTGCGGAGACGGTGAGAACTTTCTCCAAGATAGACTCCTGTTGCTGCTGTTTCGGTGGTATCTCAAGCTGACTCTGTAAGTCCAGTAAATAAGTTCATATTTTAAGAAAAGTTATCGGGATAGAGGTACGTATTTGATTGGAAATATCGAGATTTCTTTGGGTGCGAGATACTCGATGTTTCATAAAAATCGATATGGTACGCACCTATGTCTGGGAAAATAAGTATGTCTCCTACTTGAGCCTTTCGTCCGAGATGCACCTTACGACAGAAAAATATATCACTTTCCAGACAAAGATTCCCGAGTAAAAAATATTCATGATGTCAGCCAGGTCCATCTCCGAGAAGAAATGGATCCGTTGGCAATTCTTCTTCACGCATTCCCAAGGAAAAAGAATTCGTATCCAGCACCAAAGAAGTATCTCGTCCATCATGACGAATCGCGATAATTCGAGTAGCCCCATAACCACTATTCTGCATCAAACTTCGACCTGGCTCTATCCAGAGTTCTATGGAATTTTCTTCGAGAAATGTACCGATAGCCACTCCAAATTGACCCACATCCCCAAGAAATTTTTCTAGAAATTCAGCCCCAACAGGACCACCATCTTGTCGATAGAGACGAGAGCCCAAATGTGATCGTTGGCAGGCATCATTTTTGATATGAGTGTCATCATGATATTTGACTCCATATCCACCACCAATATTGATAATTTTTGGAGAAAATCCAGATTGTTTAAGAAGTTTGAAATACTCAAACGCTTCCCAAAACACAGATTTCCGAATTCCGACATCGCGCTTATCGATATGAAAAGAATATCCTAAAACCTCAAGTACATCTCGGTGATTTGCGAGCATATCAATGGAGGTTTTCCAATGCTCTTTCAATACTCAAAATCGAGTAGCTTCCGCGCTCATAAATCATGAAAGTCGTATGAGAATTTTGATTTTTTGATTCGAAAAAGCCAAGGAAATAAGGGTTTCCAACTCAGAAAGACTATCGAGAATGATCGTAACATCATGCTCAATGCAAAGCTCAAGAAATCATGTATTCTTTGGTCCATTAGCCGAAATTTCCGAGCCTGAATATCCCATCAAAAGTGCTTTTTTCAACTCTCCAAGTGATGATACATCCACTCGACATCCGCAAACTTTTCCTCTTTGCAAAATGGCGGGGGAAGTATTTACTTTCATGACGGCATGAATTTTTGAAGCAAACCGATATTTTGAAAGTACTCCTTGAAAATCCCTGATATTTTGCTCTAGGTTTTCTGGGATCACCACTCCGATGGATTCTATCTCTCAGCTGAGTATATTCTCTATATTTTCGGGAATCGTATCTTTGGTTATTTTCATGGAAACATAAAGGTAGTATCAATCTGGTGCGAGATATCTCAAAGCGGCATTTTGATATAATCGAGTTCTATGTATTTTTTATGAAGTGAGTGAAGTTCCTGCAATTTTTGCATAGGACTTACTGATATTTTGTTACAGGCATCCAGAAGTAATTGCCAAGTACTATTCTGTGATTCACTGATATATATTTCGTTCTTTTGACGAGCCTGTTTGATGATTTTTTCATACTCAAATACAAAATCTGGAACTAGAGTATTTGCCTCTAGATATTCGATATCACTCGCATCTTCAATTTTATTGGCCAGTAACACTATTTTGGTAGTGCTTTCGGTTTGCTTCAAAAGTTCTCGGTACGCATTCACCATTGTAACTGACTCAAGGGTAGGCTCAACAATGAGACAAAGTATATCAAACTGTGTAAAAAGCGTATTGGAGAATACATCATTCCCCGCCACCATATCGGTAACAAGAAATTCATGGTTCCTGAGATAGGTATGTGAGAGAATATTTTCAAATACGGAGAGGTGGGTATGATAACAACTCACTCCGACTCATTCATAGTCATAAGTACCTACATGGAGGAACTTAAAATCTTCTTCCTCATAGCTACAAAACTGTTGAAAAAAATCACTTGATTGTCGGGTAATCAACCGAGATCCCATTCCTGGTGGGGTGGTTTTGACAAAATGATGAACTGAGCTGATTTTCGTATTTTCTCATTTCAAATACCTACGAATTTCTCTGACTTGTTGATTGTGTGAAAGTGATCATGCTTCGG
>JAQTZK010000060.1 GCA_028687815.1 Candidatus Altimarinota bacterium
CCAGGTAACTGAGCCAATAACTCAAGTAGAAACACTGGAAGACACTTCTTCTATGACTGATACAGGAAGTAGTATTCCAAGTGGTCTAAGTGGTAGTACTACGCTATCTCCTGAAGATGATGATAAATCTTTGGTAAGTAATATACCTCCACCTTCCATACCTACGAGTACTGATACCACTACCATCCCCTCAACAACTACTCTATCTGGTGCCGCCCAGTCAGGTGTGATTACCTACTACAATTCCTATCTCGACTATGGCATGAGTCTACCAAAGGGTTCTTACTATGCTGGATATGGTGGACAAGATGGAGCTGCCCATACTATGGGATTTGCCACTGGGACTGGCGTAGTCAGTTTTGAAGAAGCCCCAGTAAAACTCTGGTATTACCCAAACAAACTCCTTACTGAACTAAAAAATGGTGAAAATAGTTTTTATCAAAATCCGGGAACTAATATGACCTATCTCAAACTCGGAAATGGTACCATAAAAATCGAAGGAGATATGGAAGATCCCCTCGTTCTCAAAATCATAGAAACGGTGAATCGAGGTGATTAATATGGCTTTCAAAAAAATGGAGTATGCTTGTAAGAACATACTCCATTTTTTTGATCTATATTTTGTTCACTCGATATTCTACCCAAAACTCCTTCCTAAAATTTTCGTAAGTTCCCGCTACAATAGCTTCTCGGGCTTTTGTAGAAATACGAATCAAGTATTCTAAATTATGAAGTGAGAGAAGTTGTCCTCCAAGACTTTCCCCAGACTTGATAAGATGTCTCAAATACCCAAGTGAGTAATTCTTTGAAACCATCGTTTCAAAACCGGGTTTCATAGGAATTCCCTTCTTTTCGAGTTGGTGTTGGGCAAGAGGAATTTTGAGATTGCCAAAACTCGTAAATGCCACTCCATGACGTCCAAGCCTGGTTGGAAGCACACAGTCAAACATATCAATACCTCGATAAATCCCTTCAATCAAATCTTCGGGTGTTCCCACTCCCATGAGATACCTTGGCTTAGCCTCAGGAAGTTCTGGAGCAATGGTATCCAAAATACGAAGCATATCTTCTTTGGATTCTCCAACAGAAAGTCCACCGATAGCCATCCCCAGCGTTGGAAGATCTCGAATAAATCGCACTGACTCTACTCGAAGATCCTCATAAATAACTCCTTGTGCAATAGGAAATAACGCTTGAGGCAGCTGTCCATTTTCAATTCTTTCTTTTTGAATTTTTTCATGAGCGGTAACACAGCGAAGTGCCCATCGATGAGTGAGATCCATAGCCTTTTTTGCATAGGCTCGACTCGAAGTTCCAGGAGAACACTCATCAAAAGCCATGATAATATCTCCCCCAAGATTGGATTCAATTTGCATGACAGATTCTGGAGTGAACATATATCTGGTTCCATCAAGATGCGAATGAAATCGCACTCCTTCTTCGGTGATTTTGACGAGATTTTCCTTACGTCGCACCCCCTCTCCAATCCCCGCCTGTCCGAGCGAAAATACTTGAAAACCACCACTATCAGTAAGAATAGGCATATCTACATTGGCAAATCCATGTACTCCGCCAAATTCTTTGACTATCTCAGAACCTGGACGCATTTCGAGATGATAGGTGTTCGCCAAGATAATCTGACTCCCTATGTCGAGAATTTGCTCACGAGTAATTCCCTTGACCGTTGCTTGGGTACCTACTGGCATGAAGATAGGCGTCTTAACCGTACCATGTGGGGTTTCAAGCGTACCCGCTCGTGCATATCCTTCTGTGGCTTCAACTTTGTAAGAAAATCCAGGAATCATAATAAACGAAAAAACTATTTATAGATAATGCGAACAATATCTTGATAAGCAATGAAGATACTCGCAAGCATTAGAAGTGCAAATCCAATAAGGTTTGCTTTATTTTCTATCCAATTCGTTCCATACTTCCCTCTTGAGACCCAAGAAAGTATGGTATGGATACTAAGAAAAGCAAAACGCCCTCCATCAAGTGCGGGAAATGGAAGGAGATTGAATACTCCAAGATTGATACTAATCAAAGCAGCAATAGCAAAAATAATCGAAATTGGTACTTCTTTTTCTACCATGTTCACAAATACATTTCCAATTCCAATAGGCCCCGAGAGACTCTTGGTTGCCTCGGTACGCTCAGTGGGAGTATTGGGACTAACGAGTTTTCTTACAAGGTTAGCTAAAAGCTCGAATGTGAGCTTAGATTGCCACCAAACCTCTTCTCCCGCTACTTGAGCTGCAGTAAAAAAACCATACGAATAGGTGAAATTATCGCGTATATTGGTAATATTATCACCGATATACGCTCCTATTTTTCCATCTTTTGGCTTTACTGAAATTATTTTTGTTTCTTTATTTCGAGTAATTTTGAACACCAATTCATTTGGAGAACTTTCCAAAGCACTCAACAAATCCGTACTATATTTTACAGATTTTCCATTAATTTCTTGAATAATATCATCTTTGAGTATACCAGCAGAAGCAGCAGGTGAACCCTCAATAGGATCAAGAAGAATCCCATCAGTTTCAATAATTCCAATGGTTTTTGCCTGTTCATAAGTAGGAACCAACAAAGATTTTGTTTCAGTGGCAAATTTGGTATTGATGGCTATAGGAGCCACTCCATTTGGATTGGTTATTGACCAAAATAAGCCAAGAAAAATCACCCAAGCGAGGATAAAGTTCATGGTAACCCCCGCGAGTAAAATGCTTGATTTGGCAAAGTAACCTTTATGAGCAAAGCTATCTTCCGCCTTAGCACTAAGCTCATCCTCTCCTTTAAGCTTTACAAAGCCTCAGATAGGAAACCAGTTGAGAGTATACAATGTACCTTTCTTATCCTTCCCAATTTCCATAGCTTTTGGAGGGATACCAATTCCAAATTCTTCCACCTTTACTCATGCTCGACGGGCTGCCATAAAATGGCCAAGTTCATGGAAGAAAACAATCACACTGAACACCAGCAACGAAAGAAGGATTCCAAAAAGAATACTCATAAGAAAAATGTAAATTATAGATTCAGATACGGAACTCTCTTCGAATATTTTTACCTCAAATTATGAGAAAAATCACCGAAGAGAGTTTCAAAAATGATTCTCTCCGCATCTGAAATACTGATACGGAGAGAAGTATGGATTACGCTTCTTTAGAGAAAAATCGTCCAATATATCCAGTCACTCTTGCAAATGAGCCTTTATTTTTTTTGGAAAGTTGTTCTTTGATATGATCAAAAAGGTGATTAATAAGATCATCAAGCTTTTTGTAGTCATCTCGTTCTGCTCGATACCGAATACCATTAGCATCAAGCTGAATGGAGCCATCAAAGTTTCCTTTTTTATTTCCTGACACACGAACATCAAGGGCACATTCAGTACCTTCTTTGAATTTTCTGAGGTAAGCATCAAGTTTTCCAGTAATATTTTCTTCGACAAGTCGCTCGATTACTGGACGGTCATTTTCGAGTTTACTGATTTGGATTTTTTTCTGTAAAAGCATAATCATGAAATTAAGAAGTAGCCCTTAGAGTATAATGAGTTCCCTATCAAGAATCAAGTTAATACTGATGAAAATTAATGCGAATCTGGTTGTCGTAAGTCTACTGTACTGGCATATCGCAATGCACGATCAATATCCACTTTTTCTGCCATAATAGGCTCCACTCCATTTCACTTTTTCTCCAAATGTTCTTTGACCATATCAGTGAGGGTATCCAATAAAAGTTCAAATGGTTGTCGATCATCTTCTGGTACCTCATGTCTTCCTGCTTCAATTTCTTCTATAACCGCATGGATATATTCAACAATTGCCTGAGGATTACTGGCATCTGGAAGAAAAAACAGTTGTGTATTTTCTGGGAGATGAATGTAAATATCACCTTTATTGAGAATCGAATCAAAAAAAGAAGTAGATTTTACTTCAATTCCATGAGCTGCATCGTAGGATAGATAATTTCGAGAACCAGTAAAAATATTCCAAGTAATATCAATAATCCCTTTATTCGTAATCACCCAAACATCATTGTACCAATCAAATACCTGATAAATGATAGAAAAATAGATAAATAGAAGAAATAGTTCCAGCCAGGATTTATCAACAATAGCCTGGAGTCCAAAGGTATTTTGTAAATAGAAAAAAATTGGTAACACTCCACCAAAAAAACACCAAAGCATGATATTGTCGATTACCAAAATGGGATGACGATGACAAACAAACAGAAGCTCATCATCTTCTCCGAGGTATCTTTGAAAGTAAAGGGTATCGAATTGATTCATGAAAGATAGGGCAATGATTTGAGTATATTCGGAGAAGACTGTCGGGCAAACCAGAGTGTAAACTCATACGAAAATCAGGAGAAGTTTGACGAGAACGAGAGTCGTCATATACTTTTTCCATGCTCAATTTCAAATGACTTTTTGAATTTCTCTTCAAATCCTTTCTGGTTGGAAGGGATGTAGAAATGGTAGAACGGCTCTATTTGGAAGGATATCAATCCATCCTTCTTATTAAACGATCTTGGTTATACGGTCTCGCATCATCATTTTGGATGATTCCACTCGGTATTTTTTGAACGGCAAATGTCTATCTTATACTCAAACATTTTGACGAATCTCCTTTTGGAATTGTACTCGCCAGTTTTGTCGCCTTAAATATTATTGGAACCCTCTATTCCAGCTTTAGATATATTTGGGACTTTCGGAAGCACTACAGTGGAAATGAACGCGTTATTCATACACATGACCTCTTAACTCGCCTCAAAAAAGGTGATACTTCATTTACTCGATGTTTCAATCAGCTACAAACGAACTTTATTATATTTTTGGTAGTCATTATTATATACCTAATTCATATCTTCTTTATTGCTGCTGAAATTGAATTCATTTATGCCTCATTAGATGTTATCTGTATCCTTTTTCAATTATTTTTAATAGGTCGATTTATTAATTTGATTATTGACCTAGAAATGGATTTCAATATCGCAGTAAAATGAAGAATGATATTCATTGATCAGAATGGTATGTTTTCTGATATCAACACGATTGAATCTGACAAAATCAAAAATATTCGCTCTACCTACCCCAATTTTATTGCCTCATTTTTTCACTTTGGCACGATCGAAGTTCTTACGGAAGGTGATCAAGAACTCTTGGGTCACAATAAGATTGAGTATGTTGATCAACCAGAACGTACCGTGGAAAGCATCAATGCACTTCTGAGTGGCAAAATTGCCCTAGAAGAGCATATTCACAATCTTTATCTACAAAATATACTTGGAAAATTTCCAGATCTCACTGGATTAGACCGGAAAGCGGCTATAAAAACCTATCTGACCGAGTATGAAGATCAGATTAAGAAAGAATATCAAGATACACAAGATACTGATATGAAGCGTGATATTGAAGAAATCTATACCGAATACTATAAATAAAAAATTCCCCCGAATCATTCGGGGGAATTTTTGTTTTGAATTATTTTCGGAGGTCAAGTCGTTGAATCAATGTCTCATATCGAGTAACATCTTTTCTTTTAACGTACATGAGAAGCTTTCGTCGTTTTGCTACCATGAGAAGGATTCCTCGTCGAGAATGGTTGTCATTCTTGTGAATGAGTAGGTGATTCTTGAGGGATTCAATTCGTTCAGTAAGAACGGCTACTTGAACTTCTGGAGAACCAGTATCTCCTTTGTGTTGAGCGTATTGCTCCATGATCGTCTTTTTCTCTTTTCTTTCCATAAGTGAGAGGTATTTTAATAAATAAATGAAACCGGAAAATACACCAGTCGTGACAGAGTATATGTAAAAAAGAACAGAATCAAGTCTGTTCTTTTTTAAAGTAAGTTATTTGATGAAATTTTCCCGAATTCGTCGAAAAATTTCTTTTTGAATTTGGGGAAATCTTCCAGATTTTTTGGCAATCATAAGAAAATCATCTCTATGCAGTGCTAAGACTTGTAATCATGATTTAGCACGAATGGAAGCACTTCGAGCATCATTGGTAATCAGGGCAATTTCCCCGAAAATATCTCCCGTCTTAAGTGTGGTGACTACTTTTCCATTTTGAATTACTTCAGCCTCGCCTGACTCAATAAAGAAAGCTCTTCCATCTGATTCACTCCCCTCTCGCATAACCATAGCGCCCGAATCAAAATCAATCGGCTCGCACATAAGTGCAAAATAATTTACTTCATCCGAAGTAAGTCCCTCGAAAATATAGAGTTCTGGATTGATATACATATGCACATATAGTATAAGGCTTAATTCAAAAATCAAGTCTGGTATTGGTAAATTGAGGTCTAATTCCACAAAGTAGCCACTCAAAATTGCCATTATGTTCAGTAGCCATACAATCGATGTCATGAAATTACAGCAAGTCGAACTCCGTTATGGTACGAGGAAAATTCTTTCGCAACTTACCACTGAGATACATCCAGGAGAATTCATTTTCCTTATTGGTCCATCCGGAAGTGGGAAAACAAGTTTTATCCGCACTTTAGTGGGCGAACTCGCCCCTATCTCTTGAGAAGTTATTGACAATGAGGGGAGAAATCTCTATCAACTCAAACCTCGTGAGCTGGCACAATATCGACGAAAAATTGGGGTCGTTTTTCAAGACTTCAAACTGCTCGATAATAAATCTGTCAAAGATAATGTTATATTTGCCATGGAAGTATCTGGTTATCCGGACAGCATTATCCAAAAACGATTGCCAGAGGTACTCACAGAAGTTGGACTTTTATCCAAAAAAGAAGCCCTGGTAGAAACGCTTTCTGGTGGAGAAGCACAAAGAATTGGTATTGCTCGAGCCCTCATCCATAATCCTGATATTATTATTGGAGATGAACCAACAGGAAATCTAGATCCAGAAAATGCAAAAGAAATCATGATGATTTTTGAGCGACTTCATAAAGAGGGCAAAACTATTGTCATCTCTACTCATGATAGCTTATTGGTAGATGGTATGAGAAAACGCGTTATTGAGTTTGGGAAAAATACTATAGTGCGAGATGAAAATCCTGGAAACTATACAAAATAATATGGTACATCTTCAAGAAAATCTCACACAAAAATTCGTCAAAAGAGGTGCTTGGCTCTATATTTTTGCGTTTCTTACGGGACCTATTGGATATGC
>JAQTZK010000061.1 GCA_028687815.1 Candidatus Altimarinota bacterium
TCATGATAGCGTCTGCGAGAATTTTTTCCAGTAGTTTCAAAGAGATCTTGGATATTTTTACATCATTTCTTGTGGCTAGCTCCAATTCCATAAAAGCATCATCTTTGAGTGAATTCCCTTCTTCAACAAAGTCATTACGAGCCAGACACATAAGCTCTAGTACGGTTGCCTCACCTGGATTCATAAAATACTCTGCCGTTACGCTCGCAACATAGTGAGTGGATTCAGAGAAAAAACAGCTATATACATCGTCATCTGGATGATTCATATCGCGAATCACCGGGATTTTTTCTGGGAAAAAGAGGTGCATATTTGCTTCGGTAATCTCATCTTGAACAAACAATCAGTCTATGAATTCTGTATCGTCTTGACGCATACCGATACGCACTTGAAATGCTTCAAGTACTTCGAGGAGTATTCTATCGATATTTTCCAAAGTCACTTCCGCAGGATTGGGCATGGTAAGTCTCAAAAATCCATCAACGGAAAATGAGAATACTTCGCCCGTATCTGATTCTACTTCCAATGAAGATTCAAAGTCGATTTTTGAATTAACATTAACTATGGTTACTTGCCCAAGACTGACCATTTTTTCGAAAAATATCTCAGCTCCTGAATCAAGATGTACCCGCAAGCGCTCGGTGTAGATATGACTTTTCATTTTTGGACGCACGAGCATAGCCACATTGTCCGCTACGTGAGCTAGAGGTGAGAACTCTTGTGGAATTTTAGCATCTCTCTGCAAAACTCGTGCTGGGAAATTGACGATATTATTGTCCATAATAAAACAGTTAGTTTTTTAGTTTTTGAAAATTTCCCGCTAATCCGTAATATTTAAAATTGAAAATTGCTCAAAAAAATACTATTCATATATAATTAAAATATTTCAACTGTCAATTAGTGATAACAGAATACCACACCGTTCTTGTTAAGATGGAAGAAGATCTTGAATTTCAATCACAGCAAGAAGATCTTTTTGCTACCCATTTTGAGAAATGAGAAATCGAGGCTACAAGTGTGGAACTTCGAAGTATGGTAGATAGTGCTGTGCGACAAATAGCTGGATCATCATTTGATACTACCAGGAAACCACTCCAGTGATTTACTTCCATAGATAAGTATCCCCTTTGATACTGCAATGAAATCACACATGCCGTTACGGCAATACTTCGATGAGATAATACCACATATACATCAACAGAAGCTAGTAAACTCTCCAATTCCATTGTACAAAAAATACGATCCGAAGGAGACTTGGTTGAAGCTTTCCAAAAAAGAAGTGGAATGTCATCAAAAATATCTCGGTTTGAAAGAAGTGGTGGAGTATTTGGCCCAGTATGGGGCGTTATGCCCGATGAAGATTGTTTCCAGTGGTTTATTCTGGCTGGAAATCATGCAGTAAATGTCGCAAATGATGCCGGTAATCGTGAAATGTTTCCTGTCGAAATTACCCCTATCGCTCCTGAAAAATATAGAAGTATACAAGACTATTATGACTATATCAATGTAGCAAAACCGTATTGGTGACAAGACTTTTATCGCAATACAATTTTACCTTCGATCGCCCCAATATTTCCTATCGTTTCTCTGGATAAGAAATGAAACTTGCACTTCCCCAGACCAAAAGTCCTCCAGTATCGCCTGACTCGCTCCAAACTTAATCTTTCCAAAAAAATATTACTCGATGAAACTTTGCCTACAGCTCCACAAACGGTATCTGATATTTGTCGTGATATTTGTGCGATTGCTGATGAAGAAATTTCAACTTCACTCGAAAAGTGGCTTGGTATACTAGAAGAATCTTCGACAAGTGAGCACAGAATGGCTCAGTTTCAACGGGCACTCTACATTGTAGAATGGCTAGAACACGAGTGGGAGTGGAACTATGGTCAGCAAATACGAGCTGAGATAATCTAAAGATGATAACATATGTTGTACTCGTAAGGATTTTCTATACAATTCGCCGCAACTTTTGTCACTCTTGCATCCTATGTTATCACCAGAAGAATCTACCGAACTCGCGGATATATTATTTCCAAAGGTTACTGAGAGTATCACTGATATTGAAGCGACTTTTCCTCCAAGAATCGCATCATTTGTCACGCGAATAGCTCCTAGTCCTACTGGATTTCTCCATATTGGAGCGCTTTATATGACTCTGATCAACGTGCAACTCACCCACCAAAATAATGGGGTCTTTTTCCTTCGTATCGAAGACACTGACGACAAGCGAGAGACAGAAACTGGAGTATCTGATATTCTCAGTTGATTGGCGAGATTTGGGGTACATATAGATGAGGGGGCAATTTGAGAAAACATGACGGAAATAGGTAACTATGGACCCTATACACAGTCAAAACGATCTCAGTATTATCATATATTTGCCAAGCACTTGGTGCAAAAGTGACTCGCCTATCCATGTTTTCTCAATGAGTCGGAAACAGAAGAAATACGAAACTCACAGTCTGCTATCGGAAAAGCTCCAGGAATTTATGGGAATTATTCTCCATGGAGAAATGAATCATTTGAAAATATTACTGCAAGAATTGCTTCAGGAATCCCGTATGTACTACGATTACATGCTCCGGGAATCGTTGGCGCCAGAATCCATGTAGTCGATGAAATTCGTGGAAAACTAGAAATGGATGATAACTTTCTCGATATCGTACTCCTCAAAAAAAATGGTATCCCAACCTATCATTTTGCTCACATTGTCGATGATCATTTGATGGGTACTACTCATGTAATTCGAGCGGAAGAATGGCTACCATCTCTCCCCCTTCATTATCAAATTTTCAAATCCTTTGGTATCACTCCACCAAAGTACGCGCACACCGCCCAACTCATGAAGATCGATGGAGGCAACAAACGTAAACTCAGTAAGCGAAAGGACCCAGAAGCTAATGTAACCTATTTCTTTGAAGCAGGTTACCCGATAAATGCTATCAAAAATTACCTTTGTGGTTTACTCGATTCTGGTTTTGAAGAGTGGAAATTGACTCACATGGATACTCCGTACTCTGACTATACTTTTGATTTTGCACGTATGCCAAAATCCTGAGCACTGTTCGATCTCAAGAAACTAGATTCTGTCAGCAATATCTATCTTTCACACCTCAGTAATACTGACCTATTTGAAGAAATGAGTACTTGGGCAAAAGAGTACAATCCAGAGTTCTATGCAAAAATGAATGTCCAAAAGGAACTCGCATTTAAAGCTATCTCTATACAACGTGGTACAGATCGAGATCCTAAGAAATTTACTAAATTATCGGATGTAGTTAATTATTTGAAGCCATTTTTGAAGGATACTTTTGCTACTTTGAAGCAATCAAGAAGTGAAATTGTTCTACCGGTCGAGGCATCTCTAGTAAAAAAAATTATAGCAGATTATGCTTCTAGCTATTCCGACAACCAAAGTGGAGATGAGTGGCTTACTTGGATGCGGGAGCAAGCAGCCAAATTCCAATTTGCGCGTGATAGTGCGGAATTTAAAGCCTGAGGATGTATTGGAAAATTTTGAGATTTTGCCATGATTATCAGGGTAGCGATTGCCGGATCTACACAATCGCCTGATTTGTATGAAATGATGCAGGTGTTGGGGAAAGAGGAGGTAGTGAAGCGGCTTGGGGAATTTGGGGTGGAACTCATATAGAGATATACCCTCTCCACTTGACTTTTCTCAAAATACCCCTACTTTTATCAGATAGGGGTATTTTTTTCTTCGTGATTATGAATACAGTTGCAGATCGAATTTTTGAAGCAGATCGGACGGAAAATCTCACACGAACCAAAGAGCAAATCCTTAAGTGGGATGCGAAAAAACGTGATGAACTCATACGATACCTCGCGCAAACTCAGCAAATTGACTTACTCAAGGAATTTTTCTGAATAGCATCTCTGGAAGTGCTCCAGCAGGAAATTTCTATAATTCTACCAAAGGAAGCTACTATCTACCTCCCACAAAGTCGAGATACCGGTGGTATGATCATGTCACAACTTTCAAAAAAGGAGCTCTCCTTACTTCTGCAGGCATTTTTTCCAGAGACTCATCGTCGTGAATACCTGATTGATCTGATGTTTTACCAAAATGCATTTCTCAAAAATGATCTCACTGACGTACTGGATGTCATGCAACAAACCGAAAAACTGATTACTCAATGTGTTACAACCAAGAAAAATGTGTTACGTTTAGTACAAAATCAAGAACCGGAAGTATTAATATCAGCGGCCAATGATAATCATTTTACCCCACTGGTAGATAGGATTGAAGACCTAGAGCCATGATATTTTCACTACCTACATGAAGCCTATAGACTACGACTCCACTACGTAGAATCTTTATTTTGTGCCACTGTTGCCGCACTTGCCGAAGTGCCAGAAAATCAATTCTGGGCCGTAGATCCCGCCAATTTTCCATTTATTTTTCCAGAAAAATTGAAATCTCAGTGTGATCTCATAGGTTCTATTTGTGATTTTCATGTAACATTTGATCCTCATTTTCCACAACTACATACCGCTATTGAGCCAACAGTAGCTGCATGGATACTGATATACAAAGGATATGGTGCACCAGCTGAGAAAATTCGCAGTGCCCTGAATCACCCACCCAAAACTCCAGGGACTCACTAGCTCATAAAAAATCGGAACCATCTAGGGCTCCGATTTTTTGATGAATACTTCGTACTATGCCGTATACACTTCCGTATATTCCTCAATAAATCCATCATCTCCAAAAAAGAATTCAAATTCCACTGATTCTCCGTTGATGACTCGCTGAAGCCAGAATTGATCATCTTTCCACATGGCATCATACGGGATTTTGTCGATATCAAACCATGCTGGCTTCATTTCTTCAGATTCTTCAAAGGTACCCGTATATCCATGGGAAACAAAAATATTCACATCCTGATCCCATTCTGGTTTTCCAGAAAAATGAAAATGCAAAACTCCACGTGCTTCCATGAGCTCTGGAGCAATATTAATGCTCGTTTCTTCTAGTAATTCACGACTCGCTGCAGCAATAATGGTTTCCCCAGGTTCTACTTTTCCTCCTGGACCATTCCACTTATCCTTACCAAAACCACGTTTCTTCATAGCCAGCAAAATTTGTTTCTGTGGATTGAAAACAAAAATCAGGGTGGATTGACGCATAATCGGGAAGTAAAGTAATTACGGATTTAGGCTAGCGAATCCCTTCGGAAAGTCAATCCTATTACAGGCGGATTCGACAATTTGCAACATGCAGAGCTGCAATATCACGAAGTTGTATCAATTCTTCAGAAGTAAAACTAGAGCCAGAAAAATTAGGATCCAGTGTTTGATTGGGGCGATAATTCTGAAGGAAATACTTTTTTGCTCCAGCAATATCTTGAGCCATCTCCCGTATATCTACCTCAGTATGCCAACCCTGTATCACAGTAGAACGAAATTCATAATCAATATCACTCGTAAGAAGCAAACGGATACTTTCTCGATACGCATTGGTGTCGTGAGATACTCCCACAAGGGAAGTATATCGTTCAATGGGTGCCTTGATATCCATGGCGACATAATCTACCAGTTGTTGCACGAGCATCGTCTGTAACATCCTAGGATGACTTCCGTTGGTATCCAATTTGACCAAGTATCCAAGATTTTTTATTTTTGAAGCAAACTCTGGTAAATCTTGGTGAATGGTTGGTTCACCACCACAAATCACCACTCCTTCCAAAAAGTTCTTTCTCGTCTCTAGAAAACGAAAGAAAGCCTCTTCGGAAATAACATCATCCTTCTGTTTTCGTACCTCATCTGGAAGTACGAATTCCGGATTGTGGCAAAAGCCACAGCGAAAATTGCACCCGAGAGTATAGATAATCGCTGCCACCTTGCCGGGATAATCTAGTAGTGTCGTCGTTTTGATACCACTTATCAGCATGCTATTGGAATTTCTCCATAAATGCTGAGTTGAGGGTGGTTTCCTCTTGGAAGTATTTTCGAGAGTAAAATTCAGATTTCTTTCCATTGTTGAACTGAGTTACTGGACGATAATATCCCATAACTCGCGTGTAGATTTCACATGGAGTTCGAGTCACTTCTTCTCCTTTTGCGTTGATAAAAGTTTTCATAAAAAAATGATAAGTAGGTAAGTAGGGTTTTCTGCGAGAACTATGTGTGATCTTCCTGACAAACGGCGAGGGTTTCCATTTTTTCGATGGGACTTGTGTATTCGGCACGGGTGGCCATATCAAATTTCTCACCCTGATATCCAATAGCTGCGTCACACTGTGGACAATAGTCATGCTCCCCATTGATGTACCCGTGCTTTGGACAAACCGAGAAGGTTGGGGTAATCGTAATGTACGGAAGTTGATATTGAGTGAGCACCTTTCGTACGAGTGATTTGCAGGCAGTAGCATCTGAGAGACGTTCCCCCATGTAGAGATGCAGTACCGTTCCTCCCGTATAGTTACACTGAAGATCATTTTGGTATTCCAGTGCCTCAAAGGCATCATCTGTAAATTCTACTGGAAGTTGGGTTGAGTTCGTGTAGTACGGATTATCTTGTGTACCAGACTGAATAATATCTGGGTGCTGTTTGCGATCTTCTTTGGCAAATCGGTAGGTAGTACCCTCAGCTGGAGTAGCTTCGAGATTGTACATATTTCCCGTTTCTTCTTGGTATTCTTTGAGAATGGCTCGCATAAACTCCAGTACTTCCAGGGAAAATTCACGCCCCCAGTCTGTAGAAATATTTTCCTTTCCGAGTGTAAAATTCAAGATGGCTTCGTTCATACCATTAAGCCCGATAGTGGAGAAATGGTTGCGAAATGATTTCAAGTATCGGTAGGTATATGGGTACAGCCCTTGATTGAGCCACTGTGTTAACACCTTTCGCTTGATTTCGAGAGAAGTACGAGCGAGATCCATCAGGTGTCGAATTTGTGCAAAAAACACCTCTTTGTCACCTTGGCTGAGGTACCCTATTCGAGCCATATTAATAGTCACCACTCCGATAGAACCCGTCATTTCCGCAGAA
>JAQTZK010000062.1 GCA_028687815.1 Candidatus Altimarinota bacterium
AAGATTCAGTATTGAGAGAGAGTGAAGTTAACGCTCCGTATCCAGCAATAATTTCATTTTTGGCAAGTAAAGTCATGGTAGCCAGACTGATGGAACAAAAAATCCCTATTACCGCAATGGTAATAGAAGTTCGAAAAATACGCCTTCCATGCTGTTTTCGGATACGTCTTACGGTACGAGCAATGGTAGTAGGAAGATGGTATATATCTGGATATGTAACCTTACTTGCTATAACTGGTAAACTTCGAATATCAATACTATTTTCTTGAACCGAAGGAAGTGGTTCATACAATTCAATAGGATTAAATCTTGGAGCATACTTTATCTCTCCAAATAAGAATATTTTTGGTTTGTATCGAGATTTTACATAAATATCAGCAAGTACCGGATGAGTTTGGCTTTTTGAAATACCGAGTATGAGTCGAGAGGAGAGATTGATTTTCTGGAACTGAATTGCAGGTCAAAGATCATTGAGTAATTTCCCCGATGCATCTTGGATTGTCGTGATTGCTGAAAATGGAAAGAAGTCCGTCAAATCAATAGTTGGTTCCAAATCAAAACTCAGATCGTTTACTATTCCTGCTGGCTCTATAGGATCAAGTGGCTCTTCTTCATGATGATCATGCCCATGACCCTTGTGATCACTATGTCCACCTTTAGTATGAGCATGTTTATCGTGAGCATCGGCATGGTGGTCACTATGTCCACCTCCATGGTCATCATGAGAATGACCCCCATTATGTTCATGGGAATCGTCGTGATGTTCATCATGATGATCGTGTTCTTGCTTATGACTTTGTGACATATTTCTACTTGAGTAGTCGATGAGTTAGAGTATATTGTTCTCTCTCATTTATACAATTCTATGTCGAACACACTCAAATGTCCTCATTGTGGAAATACTATTGATTTGACTCAAGTCGAAGAACACCAAATCGAAGAACGACTCAAAGAGCGTGAAGAGGCACTTAAAGCAAGCCTCAAAGCGGATGCCGACCGTCGAGCCCTCAGTTGGGCACAAGATGAAGTCAAAAAAGCAAAGCTGGAAGCCATAGAACAATCAAAAATACAAAATGTTGAACTAGAATCACTTCGCAAACGAGATGAAGAAGCACGTGCCAAAGAATTGGAGTTCCTACGTGAGCGACAGCAAATGGAAAATCGCCAAAAAAATCTCGAAATTGAAAAGGAGCGAGCTATTATCGATGCGCGAAAAAAAATGGAAGAAGAGATCAATATTGAGTCCCAGAAGCGGCAATCCATTGAAATCGAACGACTGCGACTCGACTTTGATAAACGTCTAGCGGAAGAGCAAAAAAAAGCTGATATTCTCAAGAAATCGCTCGATGACGCTACCATGAAGGCCAATCAAGGCTCTATGCAAATTCAGTGAGAAATCCAAGAAAATGCCCTCAAAGAAACCCTTATGCGGCATTTTCCACTCGACTTCATCGATGATGTGCCTACGGGAATCAAGTGAGCAGATCTTATACAGACGGTTCGAGGAGCAAGAGGGGAGTCGGTAGGAGTAATCGCTTGGGAATCAAAAAATACCAAAGCCTGGTCGGATGGCTGGGTCGACAAACTCAAAGAAGATAGACTCCGAGTCAATGCTTCAGTTTCCATTATTGTTTCTAATGTACTCCCAAAAGAGGTGGAGCATTTTGGTCCCTACAATGATATTTGGGTGACCGAGTGGTCCTATGTTTTGGCACTTACTAGTGTACTACGAGAGCATCTCATGAGTGCTCACCAACTCCGTGGTTCTCTGGTAGCCAAAGATGAAAAAATGGAAATACTCTACACCTATCTTACTTCTTCCGAATTTCGAGATAAAATACAAAATATCGTTGAGTCATTTCAGCTCCTCAAAGATGGACTCGATAGCGAACGTCGAGCTATGCAGCGAATCTGGGCTACCCGAGAAAAACAACTCGATCGCATCATAGGAAACACCTCATGACTTTACGGGGATATGCATGGACTCCTTGGGGCATGACTTCAGACTATCGAGGCATTCGAACTTCCGAGTGGGGAAGAGGAATAAAATAATTATCGATACACTTCATATTTTCGATACCCTTTTTGTGCTTCGCTTATGAGGTAATGTTCTATCATATAAGCACCCGAACTCGAACCAGAATTTACAGTAAAGTAGGAATAGTATCCCTTTTGAACTGTGGGAATTCCTTGATCGAGTTGCCAAATAATAGTTCCAGTAAAACTCAAATCAGTCGAGTAGGTATCGATAGTACAACCATTTGCTGTATATCGTACCGAATTGGTAGCTCCAGAAAGAGTAGGGATGTTTTGCATCAAAATACAATTCCGCGTATTCAAAAAAACCTCTTCAAATTCAGTAGCTGCCAAGACTCATTGTGACTGACGAAAGCTACTTTGTAGTAAAAAGAATGTCCCAATAAGAGCTACTGAGGCAATTGCCGTTGCCACGAGTACTTCAATAAGTGTAAAACCTTTTCTATTCATAGGCCCATTGTAGTGGTTTTTATTCGATGACAACCAAATATTCGACATACACTCAAAAATTGAATATACTAAGGTTATGTCAACCCTCTACTACGCTTTTTTTGCGACCCTCATTATTATTGCTCTCATATGCCAAGTTTGGATTATGGTCATGCAACATCGAATTTCTCAAGTAGAAAAGCTCATCATCGAGCGATATCGATCAAAAATTGATAAAATTCCTGCCATTGTTAGTGTACTGCAACATCATTCAAAAAAATTGAATGAATATACCGAACTCACCGAGCTTCATAGAATTGCGATTATCTCTCCTACGAGTACTATCTATGATCTACTCGAAATCAACGTACATATTACGGATCGATTTAGCTTCATGATGCGACTCGCACTCGCTATCAAATCTACGGCGAAGGATGGAAACTTTATCACGATTCGAGAATCGATAACTACCCTAGAATGACACATTCGAGAATTACTCATTGAGTTTTCTCGACTCACCAAAGCCTACAATTCTATTATTAAAGCCCGAGATTATACTATTCTTGGAGCACTTTTACCAGGAAGTGCCAAGCCAGTATTTCGAAATAGATAATTAAGCATTTCCTACAAAAAAGTGGCTACACGAATAGCCACTTTTTTTAAAGTATATATTACTTCTTTTGTACTTTCGTTCAGGTTTTAGTATCCGTCACCACATAGTCAAATCCCTCAAGTTGAGCACGAATACTATCAGAAAGCGCAAAATCCTTGTTGGCTTTTGCTGTATCTCGTTGCTGCATAAGAAATACTATTTCTTCAGGAAGCTCTACCGCAGTCAGTCTCTCAAAATCAAAAAGTCCGAGCACCGTATCAAAACTCTTGAGTAATTCTACCACCGCAGAAATTTCACCAGTATAGAGATCCGTACTATCCATCACTCGATTGATATCATTGATACACTCATGTATTCTTGCGAGCGCCTCTGGCATATTGATATCGTCCTCCAAATAGTCCACGAAGTCGAGCATCGCCATTTGTACAAATTCTCGAACATCCTTTCTTACCTTTCCCGTTACCACCGGGGCATTTCGGATACGATCCAGGATAGCATCAAAACTCTCCAAAGTCTTCAGCCCTGCTGTAAGACTCGTGAAAGTAAAATTAAATGTTTCTCGATAACTGGTGGTGAAGCTGAGGAGTCGAAATGCACGAGCAATTTGCTTGGGTGGAACCTCGGGAAGTTTTTCGTAGAGATCTCGAAGCGTATAAAAATTATTGGCAGATTTTGCCATTTTTTTTCCTTCCACCATGAGGTGTTCGCCATGCATCCAATAGGTAGAAAATGGTTTTCCTGTAAACGCCTCAGATTGAGCAATTTCGTTTTGATGATGGGGGAAAATGTTATCCACTCCACCCATATGAATATCGATTTGTGGTCCGAGGTGCTTGAGATTACACGCTGAACACTCAATATGCCAACCCGGTCGACCTGGTACCGCAACGGTTTTTCCATTGACCGTAAACTCAGCATCCCATTTGTTGGCTCCATCAGAAGTGGCATCATAGGCCTTCCAGAGAGCAAAGTCAGCTGCAGAATCCTTGGCGTATTCATCGTTATTGATGCGAACGCTGGTTTTCATACCCGACATATCGAGGTGAGCCAACTCTCCGTACGATTTGAATTTGGAAATTCGATAGTAGACGGATCCGTCGTCTGCCAAGTAGGCAAACCCCTTGTCTATCAACCCTTGAATCATCATAATCATTTCATCCGTCAAAGTAGAAATAGGCACTATCTCATCTGCGGGAATTACATGAAGTGCCGCCAAATCCTCCAAGAAACTCTTGGTGTATCTTTGGGTGAAGTCCATGAGATTTTCTCATGTTTTGATACTATCTCGAATGGTTTTATCATCGATATCGGTGATATTCATCGTAGTTTGAACCTTATAGCCAAGAAACCGCAACGTTCGAATAACCACATCTTCAAAAAGATAGGTGCGGAGATTTCCAATATGAGCAAAATTGTAGACGGTAGGTCAGCAATAATAGACCTTAACGCCCGTTTGGCTTAAAGGCTTGAATGGCTCGACTTCGCGAGAAAGGGTATTGTAGATGTGTAACATGACGGGAGTATAGCAAAAAACGGAGTTTTTCCGAATAATTTTGTAAAAAATTCAAACGAAAGACGAACCAAAAAAACTCTTGCCCTCGGGTCTTCCTAGACTATACTGAAATAAATCCAAAATTCGACCCGATGAAGCGTCAGCAAATTATAGTTTCAGCCCTCCAAATTCCCCTCGATATCATTGCCTTTTCTGGTGCTTTTTTGGTTGCGAGAAAAATGCGTGAGTATTCTGATTTTATTCCAGGATTTCGGCTACCATATCAGTATATTAGTCCAACGGATGTCCTCTGGTTTGTGGTTTTTGGTACGATACTTTTTGTGATTATTCAGGCGTTCAAAAAGGCCTATACCTATCAGTTTGAACAGTCACTTTCCGCCAAATTTGGAGTACTTTTTTCCGTTTGTTGGACTTGGTTTTTGTTCTTTATTGCGGCAGTATATCTGGGAAATGGGTACCTGTACAGTGTAGAAATACCCCGACTCGTCATTTTTTATACCGTCATTATGGCGTATATATTTGTGGGAATAGAACAAGTCCTTATCCATGTTGGACTTGGATATTTTCACAACAAACAACTCCTCACCAAGACAAAAATTGGGTATCTTGGAGAAGTTTCTCCAGCTATTATGCAAGAATACAAAAAATTTCATCATATTGATCTCGTATCCTTTAGTCTAGAAAATCTAAAATCTTCCATCCGAGAAAAACGTATTGATTCTGTATTGCTCGGACATGATATTCGAGATGTGGAACAACGAGATATACTCCATCTTTGTAAAATCTATGGAGTTTCCGCACATCTGGTACAACTCCCAGATATTCTCCTCCAAAAAAGTTCCGTGGAATTTGTAGGGAACTATGCTATTACCCAAATCGAGTTTGTCGGAATGACCGTGTGGGGAAGAATCGTAAAACGTGTTTTTGACATCATCAGCTCAGCGCTAGCTATTGTTATACTCGCGCCCGTTTGGATTGCCGTTGCGGCACTGATACGACTCGAAGATCCAGCTGGACCAATTATTTTCAAAAATAAACGGGTAGGGAAGGATGGTAAGCCCTTCACCCTCTACAAGTTCCGGTATATGTATTGGAAGTACTGCGTGAAAGATGCCTATGGGGTAGCACCAAAGGATGATGAGGCACTCCAATTTGAGCAAAACCTTATTAATTCTGAACAAAATACCCGTACAGGACCCATCTACAAAATTACCAAAAACGATCCTCGAAAAATGCGAATTTGAGGTATCATTGAGCGGTTTTCCATAGATGAACTCCCACAACTCTTCAATGTATTTTTGGGAAGTATGAGCCTCGTTGGACCTCGACCTCACCAACCTCGTGAAGTCGAGAAATATGATGAATGGCATAGACAAGTACTGACTATAAAACCCGGAATTACGGGAATGGGACAAGTATATGCTCGAGAAACTTCAGAGTTTGATCGAGAAGTGGAACTCGACACCTACTACATAGAAAATTGGAATCTCCTCTTGGATTTCAAACTCATTTTTGGTACACTGCGCGTACTCTTTCTTCGTAACCGTTAATTATGGAATTTGCCCCTCCCACCCGTAGAGCCAAACCGATTACCAAAGCTGAGCTTCGTAGACTTCAGGCAAGTTATGCTGAATCGAGCCAATACACCGAAACTCATAAACAAGAAGAAGATGAAGAGCGCAAAAAAATCGATGCAGAGTTTGACGACCAGATCGACCAGCTCTTATAAAGTATTTCCAAAATTCTAAGTCAAAAAACATGTCAGCATCTCTCGACACACTGTATCAAAGTCTCAATACCAAGCAAAAAGAAGTCGTAGATGCCCTCTATGGATCCTATATGGTGGTGGCTGGTCCCGGAACTGGAAAAACTCAAGTACTCGCGGCACGAACCGCAAAAATCCTAGAAAGCACCGATATTCTCCCAGAAAATATACTCATTACCACGTTTACGGAAGCGGGAGTTATTGCTCTCAAGAAGCGACTCGCGACTTTTATTGGGGCTGCAAGCTACAAGGTCAAAGTGACGACCATTCATGGTTTTTCCAATGATATCATCGAAACCTATCCAGAGTATTTTCTCAAGTATCGAGCCCTCTCGCTCATGGATGAACTCGAAAATTATGAGCTTATCGAGCAAATTTTGGAAGCCGGAACTTTTCCACAACTATACAATATTCACCAACCATCCTACTGGATCAAAGATATCGTGAAGCGTATCAAAAACCTCCGTGATGAAGCGGTAACTCCAGAGGGATTTCTTGAGCATATCAACCGTCTTCATATTCAGTTTGAGCAAGAACTGGAAGGTATCAATCCTGAAAAGGCCAAAAAAACCTACGCAAATGCCCTCCTGCGACATGAAAAGATTCTCGCCCAAATGCACGAACTCCAGAAGATTTATGGAGAATATTACCGAATCA
>JAQTZK010000063.1 GCA_028687815.1 Candidatus Altimarinota bacterium
GGCCTTAAAAGGGCCCTGCTCTACCTACTGAGCTACATTCCCAAAAAGGAGGAACTTTTCCTGTGCTTTTTGAATTCGGGGGCATTGTAGACAAAGAAGATGAAATGTCGAATTTTTTTGAAACAATAGCGAGAATTTGGTAAAAATATTGATATATTAAGCACGAATAAATCAAGTTTTTGAAATCAGGCAAATATATGCCTTAGAATCCTTGCAAACCATGGTGAATATGATACTATAGACTGCAACAGATATCTGCTCGCTTCCATGACCGTACTCCCCTCAAAAGAAAAGCTGAAAAAATGGCTATCCTCCTTCCTGATTTTTGTAATTTTTGCATTACAAACCTTTCAGATACCTTTCAGCGTTACCGAGCTCTATGCCTCGACTAGCGAAGCTCCCAATCTCGTTTCCATCATCGTCAGTGAAGCGACGAATAGCGGAGAAGTAAAAACCAAGATCAAACGATATGCCGATGATATTCAGGCAGCTATGAATAATACTCGGGTGGTTATCGTGGAAGTAGCCGACAATATCGCCCCTCACAGTATCGCCGCCCTCAACGAAAAGCTCTTTTATGAAGGAGATGGCAAAGGAATTGCTCGGCTCGTTGGAACGGTACTCATTGGTAAACTTCCGCTTCCAGTGGTACATAATGGAAGTAAAACCTTTCTCAGTATCTACCCCTACACGGATTTTGATGAGAAAGTATTTCTCTTTGATACCGAAAAAGGATATTACGAAGCGAGCAGTAGCCCCATAGAAAATGACAGCCCCGAAGTTTGGCATGGAGTGATTCAGCCAAATACGGGAGATACAGCACAAGACAGACAAAAATTGGTGGAATATCTCGATAAAAATCATGATTTCTACACGAAGCAGGGGGTATTTGCCAACATGAGTCAGGAACCCTATGTGTTCTATCTGGATGTCACGCACGATCAAAAAGCCGCCAGTGCCGCCAACTGGAAATCCTATAATCTCGGACTCGAATACCTCGAAGATATTAGCTACAACCGTTTCAACAAGCACCTTGCCAAAACCCTCTACGACAAATTTCAAGGGTTTCAGGATGCTACCGAAGATGTCAATCCAGACGAACTCGCCGAACTCGGTATCGTAGTACCAAAAATCGATGCCATGGATTTTTCGAGTTCACCCGATGTTCAAACTCGCACCGCTATCACCAAAGTAACCAAACAATTCTTCGAAATTTTCAACGAAAAGTACCTCGGAGATATTCTCAAATATATTTACAATACGGGTCGGTATGGTGATGGAACCAATACTCGGGCCGATATTGCTCCAGTGCTCATCTCCAAGCGGGATGAGTTTATGAAGCGAGTTATCAAAGACACCAATACTGTACTTGAAGACAGCATTGATCAGTTAGTCAAAAATGGACTCTCCCGAGATATCGCGATTCCGACAAGTGTCAAAGTTACCAAGACGGACAATCGATATACCAGTACGAGTCAAGCAGAAGATCCACTCAATCCATTTGCCCCGCGTGCCAACTGACGATCCAAAACCAACACTGCTACAGACAATGATCCACCCATCTACTACAATTACTATTTTGGGAAAGCCGCATCAACGATTACGAGTGCTCGAGAATGTTCGATTGTTCGAGGTTCTACCCTTCCCGTTGAAGCCAACCGATGATACAATATCCTCAACGTAGAACCCGACCTCAAAAAGCTCACTCCTTATACGGCAGAATGTTTTCCAGCAGGAAAACCAGCAACGGGAGATTTCTGGGGAGGCAATAGTCCTCTCAATATCAAGACAACGACCGGAAGTATTATGCAACTGAATGGAAATCGATATGAAAACTACATTCTTCCTACGTTTGATCTTTTAGGTCAAAAAGAAATTACTCCAAGTGCCACTCTTCCTATCTATTCTCCTGATTCTTGTCTTGCAGAAAATTATATCGCCGATCCTTACGTGGGAAAGGTAGATGACGAAATGCGAAGCCAAAGCTCGTTTTATCATCCCGCACGTACCAGTGGAACACAGTTTTTCTGTATTATGCGGGATAGCAACGGTGCAGTAGGGCATAAGAATTTTATCAACACCAATCCTACGCGATTTGTCGATGCTCTCGCCAATCGAATTGCACCTCCTGCTTGTACCGTGGTCAAAGTAAATCTTATTGGGGGTACCAACAAAACTTTTGGAAGTCTCTGTCAGGAAAATACCAGCTCTTCTTCTGGTATTGGAGTAGATGCCATTTCTACTTCTACTACGGGAGATTATGGAACGATTGAAGAATATGAATACAAAAAAATCCCTTCTTGGATTACCCATAAATCTCCAACTGATGAAGAATTTGGATCTGCGGTCAAGGGTATGACCACCCCTTCACTCGCGAGTGATGTCGACCGATATATCGATTTTTATGGACCAAAAGGTACCGTTCAAAAAATTGTATATCCAAATTTTTTCCGACTCTCATCACAAACCTTTGAAGGTACTGGCTCAACAACTGCTACAGGTGGAACTTTCTTGGATGATTTGAACGCCACTATCGAGAATGCCTATAACAATACCGCAGGCACCAGTACAGCCCCAACGGTTGAACAAAATCTTACGATTGACCTCGTCAAAGCCAAAATCAAGAGTGTCCTAGATGCAAAAAGTGCCGAAATCAATGCTTTGATTACTTCACAAAATCCAGCAACCCTTTCTGGAGATCAACTCCTTCTCTACCAAACTCTCAAAAATGGTACATACCCAGAAGCTAATGTAGATTTGTACCAACTCCTCGAAAGTAATGGTAATGTTCTCTCTACCCTAGCGGATACCCTATTCTGGTACAACAAATCCAATGCGACCAGTAAGTACAGCTTTATCCTCGAAAACTACCTCGATCGAGATGGAAACCGAGACTATCCACTCATTGGGCAACACAAAGACTACGAAATGGCGTATATTGGTGGACCCGGAGATGCACAAAATATGTACGTCAAATTGGATCCAGAATCCAAGGGCAACCTTCCAAAAAGCATCACCGATATTCAAGCAGAATACGGATCACTCACCAATCTCCTCGATGGAGCCAATATTAGTGCCTACGCCCCAGAAGACTCCAAGTTCAAGTGTGGTCCACCAGAAGGAGTACCTATCTGGCAATGGCTTCCTGCGGTATTTTGCTGGCTTGGAACCATTCTCCCTCCTACTATTGAAGCAGGAAAATGTGGACCTCCACTTGGGGGTGACAAGAAGAATGATTCTGATCATTTTACCAGTCCTACCGGAGCCGATGGAAAACCTAATTGGCAAAAAGATACCAATAAAAATGGAATTCTCGATGGATACGAATGGATTAAAGATGGAGAAATCAAACTCACTACCCCACTCAAGCGAATTGGTTACCGTGCTGATACATCACTTGTAGCTGATTTGACCAAAGATGGAAGAAGTTTGGCATTTGATTCGTACAACGAAGTCGCTTTTGACATCAAAAAAATTGTTCTCAAAAAAGGACAGGCACAAGTAGATGGAAGTGTCGTAACTTCCGACAAAATTGTATACGTACGAAATGGAAGTGGTGACGCTGGAAGTCTAGAAACCCTCAAGAAGTATGTATTTTTTACTCCTATCAAGGTCAGAGCTGAGTCAGGAACCGCCAAATACAATATTCAATCCATCGATCGAGACATCGATATCACCATTGAAGCTACCGTAAGTCCAAAAGATAAAAATGGGGCACCCGCATTTACCAAAGTTTCCAATGAGTTACTCCTCGAAGTACGAAGCGAAGCACTCAAAGTAAATTCCCTCGTAAAAACCGGAACGGAAAGTCAAACCAATCCTACTTTCAAGGCAGGACTTGGGGATAATATTACTTTTAGTTTCTCCGTTACTGGAAGCAATCCTGAAGCACCATCGCCAGCAAAATATCCAGTGAAAGTCAAAATACTTGATGATATTGATGAAACAGTACTCCAAGATACACAAAATATATCAAGTGATAATTATATATATGCCGGGGATCTTCTCAAAAAGGCAGGAAACTATCGAGTGGAATTCATAGATGCAGAAAATCGATTTGGTACCGTAGTTGTCAACGTACTTCCAGCTGATCCGGTTCGAATAGATACACTCCCAAGTTCCAGTCTTTTTGTCAAAGGACAGAAAGATATGATTCTCGTTCGAGCCATGGACGCCTTCGGTAACATTACCAAGGGTGACCTGCTCCAAATCAAGGGTACCGTCACAGGAGGTGGATATTTCACCGACAATAACGCGAATGAACTTACCAAAAATACCGTTGAAGGTTACCTCGGTTTTGAAATCAGTGCTAATGATGGAAATCAAACACAAACACTCAATTTCTCAACGACCGACAGTACTGGTAACACTATCAACAGCACTCCTTTAACGATCAAATCTATTGATTACGCCAAGATACGAGTCAATATTCCAGGTCGATCCACTATTGTAGCCGGAGGAACAGAAACCGATGTCAACCTAGAAGTTGTCGATGCGGATGGGCAAGTACTCACTGGATTCAATGGAGTGGCAAGTATTGATTTTCCAAAAAATTCTGGAAAATTTAGTACGTCATTTATCCAAATTGAAAACGGAAAAAACAAAGTAGCCGTAAAATTTACTCCCGGTTCCGTAGCTGTGATTGATGGAAAAATCGATGTACAAATACCAGGAATTCAAGATATTGAAAATGGTACCCTCTCCGTGCTTCCGAGTGTTCCTATGCGAGTTGGACTCCAGACGGATACCAGCAAAATGGAAGCAAAAGTAGGAAAATCTGCTACCGTTACCGCTCAACTCTTCGACAGATACGGAAATCTTGCCTACAATCATCCAACTGGAATGACCGCCAAATTTAGTATTCCAAGTGGGTACGGAAAGTATGGTTCTATAGCAGGAGGCGATGTTCCCTTTACCAATGGAGTGGCGCGCGCCCAAGTCAATGCGAGTAGTAATCCAGGTACTCTCTACTTTACGGTCGAAGCCACACCAGGACTCGAAAGTAATTCCTTTACGATAAGTGATGCAAGTGGAGCTGCTCTCGTGATCAAGGGATATTCCAAAAATGTATCTTTCATTGAGAGTTACTATCTTTGGAATGCCGAAAAACTACAAAATACCAACTATAATGTCCTTTCTACCACCCTCATTGGTGCGGATTATGGAAATGTAGTAGTTCCAAATTATTTGGCGGGGGAACTTATTTTCAATACCGCGAGCTCATCCATGGCGGTCACTACCCTCCTCAATAGTGCCGAGCAAAAATCAGAAATCGTACAGATGACTCCGGGTGGAAAACTTATCATGCCTGCTTCAAATCTCGCGGAAATACAAGTAGGTTCCAACAAAAATCGAACTACGCTCGATATATTTGATCCATTCAAACGAGAAAACATTGGAAGAATATATCTCAATACTCGAAGTGACACTCCACTATTTGCTTGTGAGACGAGCACGGCAGATGACCTCAACGCTTGTGATATTGGTGGAAAAGATGCGTACATGGTGCTCAAAGGAATGGACTCTGCCACCACGACTCGAACCGGAAACAAACTCACTCTCAGTTTTGGTAGTGTTCCTGTATTTGAAATCTCCGCTGATGGAACTATCAAAAAATATCCAACCGTAGTCATAGAAGCCGACGGAACGGAAAGCAAAAATCTTCTTTCGCTCTCAATCAGAAATGGAAGCACCCAAATTGGTCGACTCGGTATCAAATGGAATGCTTCTCAGATTCTTATGAGTGCTCCCGACTCCCTGGATAGCACACTCGCGGCCAATCCAGGAACTATGGTCTATGAAGGTATTTCCCCAAGATATGGTATCGAATACAATCACCTCGGGAATTCTTCCTATGGAGCCAAAGGTATCAAGATTTTTTCTCAAACAGAAGCTACTCAAGTCGATCGAGCTCTAATGGGATCTTCAGGTAAGCAAGGATTTGAAGAATATAGCACTCAGAAAGGTATCGGTTTTGGAGATGGCAACAATACTCAACTCGAATTTGCGAGTCAAGCTAGTCTTGGTGAGGCTACCATTTCCTACGCTACCTACTCACAAATTGTGATCGGAGACCCCGTAGTTCGACTTTCAGAAATTCTTTCTCCACAAAGTTACGACCGAACTCTCGGGAAAAAACTCACAACAGGCAAGGGAGGTATGATAGAATCCTACTCTCCTTTTGACTACAACAACGATGGAATGGAAGATATTGCGGTGTTTTATACAGATGGAAAAGTAGAACTTCTCCAAAACTACAAGGGAGTATATAAAAGTCTTGGCTACCTGCTCTATGTCGTAGATGCGGGAAAAGAGCGAAAAACTGCTGCTGATTTTAATGGTGATGGATTCGGTGATATCATCATGGTAAACAAGTCAGGAAAGCTTATCATTATCGAAAACAATAACGGAAGATTTGTACGATCCCCTCTCAAAATTATCAATGAATCTGGGGCAGATGCTGCCATCAATGGAAATATCATGCAACTGGAAATGTTTGACATGGATCGTGATGGAAAAATGGATCTGGTTATTTCTGATGATTCCGGAGAATTAAATATTCTCTATGGAGGAGGAACGGACGGGCATATTATTTTCACCAAAAAAACCCTAGATGGTGACATTGGACTCAAGATTGGTACAGGAGCTCTAAATACTGGTGGTGCGGTTCGATTTGCTGGTATCAAAGAAGTTAGTCCCGTCACCCAAACCGACTACGCGAGTGAAACTGCAACAGCGGGAGATGGAGAAACCCTCAGTCTCGCAGACCAGATTCGTCTTTTGGATAGCAAAATCTACTATCAACAACGAACTACACGACAAATACCAACGCAGGACCAAGCGCAAAGTACTCGACTACTCGGCGCGATTGGTGATGATCCAGAAAATCCAGGCGTACCAAATCAAGCACTCGCTGAGCAAATCAGTACCGTAATTCAAGAAACTCAAAATCAAGCAGCTTCTG
>JAQTZK010000064.1 GCA_028687815.1 Candidatus Altimarinota bacterium
AAAAAACTTGAGGTTCGTTCCCATATCATTTCTATCGCTGAAAATGTACTTTCCAATGTGCGTAAGGGAATTCTTGATGTTGGGGTTGATATTGTCGATGTTTTTGCCAATGTACTTTCAGCTCCAGAAGCGGTACTTTCTCGAAGACAAAAAGAGCTCGGAGTGGTATGTATTGATATTGGTGCCAGTACGACCGATGTGGCGGTATTTGAAGAAGGGGCATTGATATTTAGTGCCGTTATAGCCCTTGGTGGGGAACATGTCACTTCTGATATTGCCCTTGGTCTTCGTATCTCTATAGATCTTGCCGAAAAACTCAAACTCGAACATGCTGATGTGAATTTTTGTAAGGATGATTCGCAAAAAGATGAAGAAATTGATCTTTCTAAGTATTCCAAAACAGAAACTACAACGATTTCTAAGAAATACCTTTCAGAAATTGTTCGCGCTCGATACTCAGAGTTCTTTTATTTCGTCAATTCTGAACTCAAGCGTATCGGTAAAGATGGTATGCTTCCAGAGGGGGCAGTTCTTACGGGTGGTGCCGCAAAGATTCGAGGTCTTGTTGACCTTTCCAAAGAAATTCTCAGACTTCCAACGTCTATCGGTATCCCCGATGACGGGGATCATATTTCTGGGACTTCACTCGGTGATCCACAATACGCAGGTATTGTTGGTACGCTTTTGCTTTCTCAAAAATACACTCCTACTCGGTCCCGATTCAAATTCAATTTTTCTACGAATGGTTTCTTCTCTTCACTGAAACAATTGATCCAAAAAATACTCCCTTAATCTACCATTTTAATTTTTTTGCATATGACTATCAAAAAATCTGACGACAAACTTAAAAGTCTACTTCGAGGAGATTCTCGATCTACCGTTGAAGAAATCAACGTTTCCGACTATATATCTCCCGTTGCGACCATTAAAGTGGTAGGAGTAGGAGGTGGAGGAGTCAATGCGGTGAACCGAATGATCCAATCTGGACTCGAAGGAGTTGAGTTTATTTCAGTAAATACGGATGCTCAAGCACTCTTTACTTCCAAGGCAACGACTCGCATCAATATTGGTCGAGCAACTACCCGAGGACTTGGTGCTGGGGCTAACCCACAAATGGGACAAAAGGCCGCCGAAGAATCAAGTGAAGAACTCAAGCAAGTGCTTGCTGGAGCTGACATGGTATTCATTACTTGTGGACTTGGTGGTGGAACCGGAACTGGTGCTGCACCCGTTATTGCTGAAATCGCCAAGGGTCTCGGAGCCTTGGTTATAGGTGTGGTAACTAAACCATTTGCGTTTGAGGGACAACGACGATCTATTCAAGCTATTGATGGATACGAAAGACTCAAGGAAAAGGTAGATACCCTTATCACTATTCCCAACGACAAAATTCTTACGATCATTGATAAAAAGACCCCACTTCTTGATGCATTCAATATCGTTGACGAAGTCCTCAACCAAGGTGTTCAAGGCGTTTCTGATCTTATTACTCTTCCAGGTCTCATCAACGTTGACTTTGCCGACGTAAAATCAGTGATGGAAAATGCGGGTTCTGCACTCATGGGTATAGGATACGGTTCCTGAGAAAATCGAGCTATTGAAGCCGCTCGTTCGGCTATTGATTCTCCACTTCTTGAACTTTCTATTGCTGGAGCACGAGGACTCCTCTTCAATATTACTGGAGGAACGGATCTTTCTATGTTTGAGGTAGATGAAGCAGCACGAATCATCACGGAATCTTGTGATCCAGAGGCAAATATCATCTTTGGTGCTACGATCAACGAAAACTACACGGGTGAAATCAAGATTACGGTTGTAGCTACTGGATTCAATGAAGAAACCAATCAACGACACCACGAAGCACCACGAGTTTCTGCTCAAACTGGTTTCGGAAAGAAATCTATCGGAAATAGCAATGTCTTCGGGCATGTAGCACAAGCTCCAAAACCTGAACCAGCTTCAGATCTTGATGTTCCTGCTTTCCTCCGCAACAAAATGAGATAGGAGGAGACTTCTGAAAAAAGCGAACTTCTTGTTATTTTTTGTGCTCCTCGTTCAACGTGGCGCTGCCACGCCTCACTTTGGTGCTCAAAAATAACGGCGAATTTCATCTTTTTTGAGAAGTCTTGGGGGTGATGGGTGGTAGATGTAGATGTAGTCAATTTGATAAAAACGCCCTTTGGGGCGTTTTTTCTTACTTTTTTCTTTGGGCTTTCGTTTGGATATGGCTACAATCGGCACATGCCATTTATAGTATTAGACCTAGAGACCACGGGATTGAATGCTCAGTCGGACTCCATTATCGAAGTTGCCCTACTGAGGATCGATGCTTCCGGAAATACTCTGGATAGTTGGAGCTCTTTGGTCCATCCGGGTTTTGTCATTCATGAGGATATCACCTTTCTCACGAGTATTACTCCAGAAGATTTGGCAGATGCTCCCAAGTTCTCAGAAGTACGGGATACTATCGTTAAGTTTGTTGGAAAAGATCCCATCATGGGTCACAATGTCGGTTTTGATATCGCTTTTCTCGCGGCCAACGGTATCCGTTTTGAGACCGAAAAAATAGTCGATACCTTCCGAATCGCTGAATTTCTCTTTCATACCAGTAAAAGTCTCAATTTGACGAGTATTACGGAAGAGCTTGGTTATACTCATGAGAACGCCCATCGTGCCTATGCTGACGTTCAAGCAACGGCATTTCTCTGGTCAAAAATAGTGGAGAAAGTGACTCGTTTTTCTCCACTGGAACAGGATATTTTACATACCATCAGTCAAAAAACTTATGCCGACTGGACACTGGGATATCTGGATGAACTCTCTGATGCCCCCGAGTCACCGGGACTCAAAGTTCATACCCTCGATCGACTCGGTAAAGGGAGAATTTTTGATTTCCAACTCCCAAAAAAAGTCCCATCTTGGCAAGATATTCTTGCTTCCGCTACCACTATCGAAGAGCGACCCGAACAGAAGAAAATGATGGCTTCGGTGGAACTTGCATTTGAAGATAAGGCGCATCTTTGTATTGAGGCACCCACCGGTATTGGAAAAACCTTTGCCTATCTTATTCCGGGACTTCTTACGGCCACCTCCAAAGGCAAACAACTCTTTGTTTCCACCAATACAAAAACCCTCCAAGACCAGATTGAAAATAAAGATATTCCTCAACTGAGAGAACTTCTGAAACCCCATGGAATCGAAGGTTTTCGAGTACAAAAACTCAAAGGTCGTAGTAATTATTTGAGTCTACTCAAATTTTTTGAATGGTATGACAAAGAAGCATTCACCTCCGACGAAGCTATTTTTACCCTCAAGGTAGCTTACTGGCTCATGCAAACTCATACGGGAGAGCTCGATGAATTTAGTCTTTACAATGGAGAGTATGGTTTCATTGAAGAAATACATGCTGGTGATATTCGAGTGCTTTCCCCCGACAATCATTACAAAGACTTCGAATTTATTGTACGAGCTCGTGATGGAGTCAAAGAAGCCCAGATTGTAATTCTCAATCATGCTCTGTTACTCGGAGAATATCTCGATGAAGCCGGAGGGGCTATTTTACCAAAAATTGAATATCTGGTACTCGACGAGGTGCACAATCTGGAAGCTGTAGCGACCGAATCCCTCAAAAAGAAATCAGATCTGGAAGGTCTCAGTAATCGACTCCAAAATCTTGAGAAAATCATCAAGCGATACAACAAATCTCACCTTCAAGATCCCTTCATCTATCCAGAACTCCAACGTGATATAGACGGAATTATTCTCAATGTCGGTATGTTTTTCGAATCTTGTGAGAACCACTTTGAAGTTTCTATGTTTCAAAAAAAGGATGCCTATGCCGCCAATCGTGCCCAAGATATCTTAGTAGAAAATGAGTTATTTACTTCAAAAACATTTGATGAACTGACGCAGTTATATGATGGACTCAATATTCGAGTCCATGAACTGGAACAAATCTTATTCCAATCTCCCAAAGGCCTCGTGGAGGAGCTCGAAACAGAACGACTCTTTATTACGGGCTTTCTTGAGCATATCAAAGAATTCCTTTATGAACGAGAAAATCCACTTATTCGTATCTTCTCCAAGCGTGATAACTTTGGAGCGAAACTTTACTCTACCCCTCTCGAAATTGGTTCTATTCTCAAAAAACGACTTTGGGATGTGGTACCATCCATTGTGGTTACGAGCGCTACTCTTACTATTGGGTCCGAGTTTACCTATATTTCCAAGATTCTTGCCCTTCAAGATTTTACTTTTGAAAAGTTACAAACTGATTTCAATTACGCAAAACAAGCATTGCTCTACATTCCCCTAGAGCTCGGTGATGTCCGAAAATACGAACAAAAACGAGCCTATGAGCAATTTCTTACCAAACTGCTCAAGATTGTTGGGGGGAGAACACTTATGCTCTTTACCTCCTTTGCGAGTATCAAAGAAACTACGCTTGCTCTCGCTCCTGAGCTCAAAAGCACGGGTATTCAGCTTTTGACACAGGGGATGAGTGGAGGAAAACACAAACTCATTCATGAATTTCGTAAGTATGCCGATACGAGTGTACTTCTTGGAACTGATAGTTTTTGGGAAGGGATAGATTTTCCAGGAAATACACTAGAAACCTTAGTGATACACAAATTTCCATTTGCTGTCCCTACTGATCCAATATTTGTTGCTAGATCTCGACTTTTTGCAGATCCATTTATGGAATATTCACTTCCAGTAATGATTTTGAAGCTCAAACAGGGGATAGGTCGCCTCATTCGTACCAAGACCGATACAGGAATCATTGTACTCTTAGATAAGCGTATCACAACTGATTGGGGAGATATTATCCGAGCGAGTTTGCCTGAGGGGTTGCCCGTTAAAATGTCGAATACTGATACTTTTCTACAAATTCTTACACAGTCAAGGGCAAAAGTTGCCATCGAGAAAAAAGCATGATAGGATGACTAAGTATTTACTTATTCATATGGATCAAAACACACAGGAGAATCAATACATACCCAAGACCGAAGACAGCGGTGTTGATTTATTCACCGAACTTGGGAGTGAGCTTGATTTTGGCGAAGTTATAAAACTTCAAGAAGAAGAAGCTAATGGTAAAAAGAGTCCACTTCAATGGGTGCATATTTGATTGGGATTCCTATTTAAGGTAGTGGTAGTCGCTTGTATCGTGGCAGGTGTCGATGTTACGGCCCGTAATCTGACCAATAACGATGCTATTAAAAGCCTCCCACTTTGTTCCTATTATGCTATGGGAGTAAATGAATATACCAATGACGATTGTGCATCGTATGCGGAAATTCTTGCTCGTCAAAGTGCCAAAAAGGCAGAACTAGAGAAAGAACTTGCTATCAATCTTGCAGTACTTATTCCGCAGAAATTACTTTTGCAAAATACCATCAAATCTCCTGAGGTTCAGTATATTCTTGCTAAAACTTCAAATAGTCGTGTATTTATTGATGAAATGTTTACTAAATTCACGGATTATAGAACAGGAGTGAATGTCTATAAGGGTGATGATATTGACTGTTATGGCTATACCGTTGATGAGAAGGGAAATCTTACCGTTACTTGCGACTTCCTAGGATTTTCTATATCAGGCTCTGGGGACAAGGTGGCAACGTCTCGAGTGACAGCACTTGCCTTTCTTGATAAAATCCGAAGCCCTGAATCTGGATTTAAAATCATAAATGAACCAAAGAGTCTAGATATGCAAACCTATTCCAGTGCTGATTTGGGAATTAGATCTACTTTTACTACTAAGACTACCTTGACTTTGAAACTCCGATATTCTTCTCCTAATCGAATTTAATCATGGAAAATTTAGATAAAAGAAAACAAAAAGCTCTCATTAAAGCTATTATTCTCAATGTTTTCGGAATACTTATTCTCTCATTGGTTATAGGATATTATATCCTCCCTGCCTATACGGAGATTTGAGAAAAAGTTGATTCAATCAATATGGTTAATGCAGATCTGAAACAAAAAACAGATTCTGGTTTGAAAGTAGAAGATTTCTTTGCTCTCGCTACTCGACATGCCAAGGTGAATTTTTCTGCAGAAGACAAAAAAAATAGTAAGGACATTGAAAATCTTCTCAAGAAAACAGATCCATCCGTTTCTTATCCAGAATGGGTTAAAACGGAACTCGCGAAAAAAAGTGAATTTGATGCTGAAGTAGAAAAGAACGATAAAATTATTGCTGGAATTATTCCAACCTACTCGGAATTGGCTATTGATAATTCACTGTTTGAAAAAAATAGAATTACCCTAGCTGATCTCGTTTCCTTCGTAGAAAATGATTTGTTAAAAAAATTCAATCTTACGAGTTACTCGAACATTGGTTTCACGAGTCTTTCCTTCGAAAAACAACAAAATACTGCCGTAAATATTGGTACCTATAAGATTGCTCTTGATGTTTCTGGAACCAATCAAGATTTATTAAATTTTGTGAATACGGTTCAAAATTCAGGAAAACTAAATATTCAAGATGGTAAGCTCGTAGCGCCAAAGAATCTGGAAACCCAGTTGTTTTCCAACCTGCTTATCTCTATTGATCAAATTACCTTTGCTCAATCTTTGGAAAAATTAGAAAAAGATAACAAAATGGCCGTGAACCTCGTGTTTTATGTTCGTGCCAAGAGTTACACTGACTTGCTCAAAATACGTTCTAGTCTTTCAGAGAGTACCAAAGTACTCCTCTCTAATATAAAGACCTACACGGAGCTCTGTGGAAATCTCGTTGACTCAGTATGTAAAAATGAGAATTCACTTAAGGCAATTCAGGCAATTCGATCCATTATGGATGATGTGAAAGAATTAGATACACAATTACAAACATCACTTAAAGCTACTTCCACTCAAGATATTAGTGG
>JAQTZK010000065.1 GCA_028687815.1 Candidatus Altimarinota bacterium
ATGGTCGGCAATCTTCCAAGAAAGCAGATGTTAAAACCATCAAAATTACCTACAAAATAGGAGATCACGATTTGGACATACGACGGAAGCAAGCGGAAAAATTTGCAAAAGATGGACATCCTCTCAAAATCATGCTCACGCTCCGATGACGAGAGAATAACTTCGTTGCACTCGCTCAAGCAAAGATGAATGAATTCATTCAAAGTCTCAGCGAACACTATAAGACGACCGAGGTGAAACTCGTAAAAGCTGGAAATAATTTTAGTACTCTCATTTATCCTAAAAAATAATCTGTATGAAGCAAAAGACTCACTCAGGCGCTAAGAAGCGCATCAAGGTTACTGGAACTGGAAAATTTATCCTCCCAAAATCTTGCAAACGACATCTCCTCGCAAACAAGTCCAAGCGGGCTAAGGGGCGAAACAAATACGGAATGGTTGGAACTCCTGCAAACACTCGAGCTCTTCGACGATGCCTTCCAAACAGCCTATAATATTTCATTTAATTTAGTATATGACACGAGTTACCCGAGGAGTCACCTCCCACAAGCGACATAAGAAAATTATTGCTAAGGCAAAGGGATACAAATTAATGAATGGAAATGTATTTTCACGAGTTAAAAATGCTATCGCTAAGGCTGGTACCAATGCCTACATTGACCGACGAGCAAAAAAGCGAACGTTCCGACGACTTTGGAATGTTCGAATCAATACTGCCGTTCGAGCTCTTGGTTTGACCTACTCAGAGTTTATCAACATGCTCTATCTCAAGAACGTAAAGATTGACCGAAAGGCACTTTCCAATCTGGCTATTAGCCACCCTGAGGTTTTTGCAAAAGTTGTAGCATTCGTTAAGTAACAAATATCCTCCGCAAGGGGGATTTTTTGACTCATACTTATGCCCATATTCAAACATCGCCGACATATTTTTCTCGAACGAAAAGCATCATCTTCCGTTCGTGGGAAAATTTCGGTGATTTTTTTATCAGTCGGAAGATTCATATATAGGTTGCCTCGCCGTATCCTCATAGGAGGTATCGAATGCTATCGCTTCTTACTTTCTCCTGATCATTCTTTCTGGGCTAAAGCCTTGAATAAACCACCGTATTGTAAGCACTTTCCTAGCTGTAGTTCATATGCAGTAGAGGCATTAGATAGGCATGGAGCTATGCGAGGTGGATTTTATTCTATTCGACGTATACTCTCATGTAATCCGTGGTCAAAATGAGGATATGATCCGGTACCCACTTCTTCTAACCCTAACTCTCATCCCCATGTTTAATGAATTGATTCAATTGGATATTACCATCTCATTATTTTTTCGAAACCTCATAGTGAGTGGAGATACCTTAGCACCGTGGGTGATGGTGCTTTCTGATTTTGAAGTACTTCTTACTTGAGGATTGCTGGTAGGACTTTGGTTGTATGGAGTCTATAAAAAGGAAGTAGGATACAAAATTATCGCCCTAGATATATTTTATGCAATCATGCTTGCTTTCTTGGTGTATTGGATATTGCAATTTGGGCTTCCTATGCGTCCAAGACCTGAGTCTATTACGAGTCTGCCACCGCTTATCAATCATTTGCCTGATAATTCATTTCCATCAGGACATGCAATCTTTGCTGGAGCTTCGGTAGTGGCGATTGGATATTTTTTCAGCATGAGTGTATCATCGTTATTTGCATTTTTTGGAGTTATTATGCTCCTTTGTCGTGTGATTTCGGGGGTGCATTACTTTGGAGATGTATTTGTCTGAGTGATTATTGGGGCACTACTTGCCCGACTCTACATTGTGTATCGAGATAAGAATGGAATCAAAACTCCTTGGCATACTATTCCACTTAAATTAGCTTCTATTTTTAAACTCTAAAGGTATGCAGGCTATTCTCAATGCATTCGCTGATCTAGGTTTATGGGGGATATTTTTTCTCATGGCCTTAGAATCGAGTTTGTTTCCTGTCCCGAGTGAACTCGTCATGATTCCAGCGGGAATTCTCGTAGCTCAAGGAAAATATGCCTTATGGGAAGCTATTCTTGTAGGTGGACTTGGAAGTTTACTCGGAGCGAGCGTCAACTATACCATTGGAAAATACTGGGGAAAGCCATTTATTCTCAAGTACTGAAAATATTTTTTCATCAAGCATAATAAATATTTAGAGGCCGAAGTACTTTTTTTGAAAAATGCGAATTGGTATACTTTTTTAGGGCGTTTACTTCCGGTAATTCGACACCTTATCTCTATTCCTGCAGGGATATTTCGCATGAATATCCCTGTCTTCGCGGTCATTACTTTTGTGGGTGCCACACTCTGGTGTTCCATCTTGGTACTGCTTGGATATTATTTTGGTGAGCCAGTTATTGCTATTTTTGAAAAATACTTTTTTGAAGTTAAAATACTCGTACTCGTTGGGATGGTCGCATTTGTGGTTTGGTTTTTTAAAAAGAAGCGATAGAATAGGGAATACATCTAAATTTTCGCTCTATATGAAAACCTATAGTATTATCTACCCAAATGAAGCTCCAAAACATCTGGATTTATTAACTATTTTCCGTGCTTCACCGAAAACTCTCTTGTATTTTTATCCAAAAGATAATACTCCAGGCTGTACGCTAGAAGGGCAGGATTTTACCCGACTTGCGTCAGAATTTTTGGTAAAAGGAGTCCAGATTGTCGGAGTATCTCCTGATTCATCCGAATCACATATTCGCTTCCAATGATCTTGTCAAATAGGACTTCCTTTGATCTCGGATGATGGGTCTCTGGTCGAACAATTTCAAGTAATGGGAGAAAAAAATATGTACGGAAAGAAAATATTTGGACTCCTCAGATCGAGCTTTCTTCTTGATGATACGGGGAAAATTTTGCAAGAATGGCGAAAGGTGCGAGCTACTGGACATGCAGATAAAGTGCTTCGAGAAATTAAATAAACTCTTTTATATGTACGATATGAAACTTTTAGTATTTGGTGATATTTACGGAAGAAAAGGAAGACAATTGATCGCTCAATATCTTCCAGAACTTCGAACAAAGTACGATCCTGATTTTGTGATTGCTAATTCGGAAAATCTCACGAATGGTAAAGGTCCTATCCCCGAGCATCTCCATGAACTCCAGCGATCGGGAGTGGATATTTTTACTGGAGGAAATCATAGTTTTGCGAACATGGATTTTTGTGCAGACTACATGAATACTCCAAATTCTCCGCAACTTCGCCCTGCCAATTTTTATGATTCAAAACATTATCAATTACCCGGAAGAGGGGTTTGATTATTTGAAAAAAATGGCAAAAAACTTCTGGTAATCAATCTTATTTCTGGGAATTTTCTCAAAGATGATGTGTATAATCCTTTTTTGAAAATAGACGAAATTCTCACGGAACATCCACTCGAAAAGTATGATGGAATTATCGTAGATTTTCATCGTGAGAGTACGGCAGAAAGCTATTGTATGGCGGAGTGGGTATCAGGAAGAGTAAGTTTGCAGTATGGAACACATACTCATGTACAAACCAATGATGACCGTATTCTTGCTTCTGGAACTGGTGCTATGACAGATATTGGAATGACGGGTGCACTCAATTCATCTATAGGGCAGGAATTTAAAGGATGGATACCTACTTTTGTATCTGGTACGGGACATTTTTCTGGAAAAAAAGAGACCGACATGGGACCAGGTGTGGTCTGTGGAGTGTTTGTGGAAATTCAAAAGGGAAAGTGTATCCACCTTGAAAAAATTCGAATCATAGAGTGAGTCTAAAGATGAATTAGACTTTTTTGAAAATAAAATTGTATTCATTTTTTTATTGATACAATTTCCTCGCTTGGAAATCAAGCGAATATCAACACAAAAGAAGGAATAGAACTATGAGTTCTTCAAATCGCTCCAGCTTTATGGCTTTATTCTCCGGAGTAGCCAATGAAGTCCTGGCAGAGGAAGGTTCACCGCAACGGTTCAATGCTGAGGGCAAAGCCCTCCGTCGTACAGCAACTGTGGATCCTGAGTATCACAACAATCTCCGCTTGAGGCGTCAGAGTGCTTCTGACAATCAAGCAAGACTGCGTGTCGGCTCACAGAGCATGACTCGCTAGTCGCTGAGATTTACACCAATCCAAGTCCGTCGCAAGGCGGACTTTTTGTGACGCTATTTTATGAAATCTTAAGATAGCGTTTATATAATTTATTTGAAAAAGCTACGTCATTTGTTACTATATTTTTTTTCAATAATTATGAAATTTGCTCGACTTTTCCTCATTTCTTTAGCGGTTTGTGGTGCTATATCTATTATTTCTGCATATTTAATGATAAGATTCCTGATGAATACGGTTGGCACCTCAAATGAGATGACTTTTACATCAAAAACTCCCCCAACTCCAGTAGTCACCACTACGGCACCAAACGCTAATCTTGTGAGCCTGGAATCTGGAGTAAAATCAATAGCGAGTCAAGTAAGTCCATCTGTGGTTTCTATTGTCATTACTCGGGAAGTTCAAACGTACCGAACCGATCCGTACGGTTTCTTTTATGAGCCTGCAGGAACTGTGCGCAAAAAAGTTGGCGGGGGAACTGGATTTTTTGTCTCCAAGGAATGATACATTCTTACTAACAAACACGTAGTCAGTGATCCAAAAGCAGAATATACCATTATTTTAGCCAATGGGCGAGAGCTTATAGGAAAAGTACTCGCGTATGATCCAACTACAGATTTAGCGGTAATTCGAGCATTTTCTGATGCTACTACTCCATATACTGAAGCTACGGCACTTCCTATAGTAGAATCCCAAAGCCAAGTAGAAATAGGATCGTTTGTTGTTGCGGTAGGAAATGCGCTGGCTGAGTTTCAAAATACGGTTACTTTTGGTGTGGTTTCTGGATTGGATAGACAGATTGAAGCGGCAAATGGTGGTGATGGAAATACCGAATCTCTTGCTGGACTCATCCAAACAGATACGGCTATTAATCCAGGAAATTCATGAGGACCACTCGTCAATTTGCAGGGCAAGGTAATTGGTATTAATACGGCAATTTCTGCTGGGGCAAATGGTATTGGTTTCAGTATTCCGTTATCCAATCGAGTGGTGGAGGCTATGATTAAGTCGGTGGTACGATATGCGCAGATCAAACGATCATTTATTGGGGTACGATATGGTATGCTGAGTCCTGCTCTTGCTCAGTCAATGAAACTTCCATTTACTGAAGGAGCTCTTATAGGTGGTGGTGCTCTCAATGCAGATACTCCATCCGTGGTGCCGAATTCTCCAGGTGCCCAAGCAGGACTAGAGTCAGGTGATATTATTGTGGAAGCAGATGGTAGAGCTATTACGAGAACATTTGGACTACGTGAGGCATTGGGAGAAAAACTCCCTTGAGACACAATAATTCTCAAAGTTTTTAAGAAAAAGACAAATGGGATAGAGATAGTAAATCTTACTTTGGGAGAGAGTTAGACATTCAGGCATTTTGATTGCTTTTTAGGCTTGCTTTTATCACCGCTTCTGCTACACTCGACAAACATTCTCAGCGCTTCGGCGCTGTTTTTATTCTCTTATATAGCATTGAGGAAAATCACTTAAAACCGTATTATTATGTCAGAATTTCCACAACGTGTCCGAGGTATGCAAGATTTCTACTGAGAGTATCAGAGATATTTTAACTTTGTAAAAAAAGTCGTACGACATGAGTTTCGAAAGAGTGGCTTCACTCGTATTTCTACTCCGATTGTGGAAATGAAAGATTTGATTGTCCGTTCTGCGGGTATTGGTTCTGATGTAGTTTCCAAGGAAATGTATGAACTTACTGACAAGAAGGGGAGAGAACTCGTACTGAAACCTGAATCCACCCCAGGAGTACTTCGAGCTTATATAGAAAATAATCTTCAAGAAGAGCCACAGCCAATCTACTGGTACTATATGGAACCACATTTCCGATATGATCGACCACAAAAAGGGCGATATCGGCAGTTTCACCAAGTAGGTGCGGAAATCATCGGTGAAGTAGATCCGATTCTTGATGCAAACATGATTTATGTTGGGTGTTCCATTCTTGATGGACTCGGACTCAAAGGGAAGTACACCGTAAAGCTTAATACCCTTGGAGTTGCCAAGGAGCGAGAGAAATATATCCTCGAACTTCAAAGTTTCTTTGAGGCAAGAAGACATCTTCTCGATGAAGTAGATCAAGCACGATTGACTTCCAATCCACTCCGACTCCTTGATTCCAAAAACGAGGATGTCAAAGAGTTACTCAAGGTAGCTCCAAAAATGACGGACTTTCTCAAGAAAGACTCTGCTGAGTTTTACTCAAAGGTAAAGGAATATCTGGATATTCTTGGTATAGCTTACGTAGAAGATCATACTTTGGTTCGTGGACTTGATTATTATTCACACACCGTTTGGGAGTGGGTAGATGGTTCTGGGAGAACTCAAGATTCATTTGGAGGCGGAGGTCGCTACGATGGTCTTGCGAAAGTGCTCGGACACAAAGAAGAAATCCCAGCAGTTGGATTTGCCTTTGGTGCTGAACGACTGATCGAAGCGGTTATGGATACTGGGGTGACTTTGCGAAATAAGGATGGTATTCATTTGTGCTTCATTCAACTGGGTGATGATGCGAAGAAAATTATGCTGCCTCTCTCTATCGAGGCTAGAAATCGAGGATTGAATGCGCTTCTTTCTATGGGAACGCCATCTCTCAAGATTCAGATGAAGAAGGCTAATCGCCTGAAAGCTCGTTTCGTGGCTATTGTTGGAATTATGGAGGCCAAGAAGGGGGTTTGCCAGCTGAAAGATATGTTAAATGGTACTCAAGTTGAAGTAAAAATAGCTGATCTTCTTGATACGGTATTAAAACAAATTG
>JAQTZK010000066.1 GCA_028687815.1 Candidatus Altimarinota bacterium
AACGCTGCACTTTCGATTTATTTCGAGCGTGCTGGATATCTTGAATCTGCCGAGGAGGCATTTTGGAAAGAAAAGGTTGAATCAGGACTTTTGGATGTGCGGAACGGGTACGTAAAGACTCTCAATTCGAACGGGGAAAGAATTACGAGAAAGGAACTTTCGAATACTCTTTGGTCGTAACACTAAGATATGAAATTCATTGTCACGGAAACCTTTCTTGCAGAAGTGCGAAAATTTGCACAAAACAAGCCTAACCTAAAAATTCGAATCGAAGATTGCATGCTTGATTTCCAAGAGCAACTTTTTGATTCGAAATACTATCGGAAACCCCTGAAAGGGTACGAGAAGGAGAACGTTCATGAGCTCCAAGTCGGAGGTGATCCAAGAATATTTATTCAAATTTGCCGAAAGGACGACGAATGCTACTACCTGAATTTTTGAACTCATTCGAGCTTGGAACTTTCAAGCAAGAAACGGTTAAAAATTCGATTATACCGCAAATAATTTTCAGACTAAAAACCGTTCTTCATATTTCTACACTGCTCTATTATAGTTCTCTAGAAAAGTTCGAATATTACTACGAATTATGACCTCGATTTCATCTCACAAAATAAATATGATTGGGTACGTGGGTCATCCAACTGGTGAGAGTGAGACCAATAGAGTGTTGTTGGAATTAGGAGTCATGACACTCGAGTGAATGTGGAATTTTGGCTATTTTATTTATACCATGTTGGAACATATTTTCAAAAAAGGTCCTCCAGATGAAAATCTGGCACTTCATTTAGAGAATCAGTTAAATAAGGTTCTAATTCAACCTTACTTATTAGCTCGAAAATAAGGATAGAAAAATCATGATATATAGTTAATAAAAAAAGGTAGTTCGAGATAATTTGTTCTTCATTAGAATCAAAAAATCAATCTGTAAATACTCCATCTTCATCTTTTTTTATTCCAGAATAAACTAAATTATACGCTGCATTTGCATGGCTAAGGGTATTATTAAGGGTAGTTTTTGTATTTTTGATATCCGATATTAGTTTGGTTATTCTTTTATAATTTAATTTAGTTATCCATTCACCAATAATTTTGAACAATTTATCCGAAATTGATTTACCATTTGAATTTCTAATTAATCTACCAACTTCTTGAGGACTTACCAAATAGGCGCAAAGAATTTCTCATGACTCAATCATAGTTCTGGTAGCTTGAACTCAGACATTTCATTGTTGAGATTCAAAAAGAAAAGATGCTGTTAAAAAATTTCTTCTAAAGGCGTTCAGTAGTTTCAATATATCCATTTGTGAATTATCTCGTGGTGTAAGGCTAAATACAGATAGTAAATAGTTATCAATACTAATCCCCTTATTTACAATATCAGGGTGATCTAACCTGAATTTTTGTGATGTTTTAAATAATTCCTCATTGAATTCCATGAACAATAGTATTACTCAATAATGCAATGATATTAATGTTTTATCCACCTAAAATCAAAAAAGTATTCCCATGGAGAGAATACTTTTTTATTATTCTTAAACAACCACTCTGCTCTACGAGCTCAATTTTCAATAATTGGATAGAAGGATTCTTCCTCCACTCACTCCCCTTCGGGTCGTTCGTTCCGGACGCCTTGCGACAAGTGTGCCATTCCAGGCACACTTTCCCCGATTCATTCCTGCGGAATTCATCGGTTTCGCTACGGTTTCGAATCCTTCTATCCCAAAAAACTTTCCACTTAAAAACCTGAGCCGTAAACGGTTCAGGTTTTTTGTAATTTTAATGGTTGGGATAGAAGGATTCGAACCTTCGGTGGGGGATTCAGAGTCCCCTGCCTTACCACTTGGCGATATCCCAGTAAAGTGGGCTGATGATAGTAAAAATGTATCGAATGGCAAGTTTTTAGATAAAAAGCGCTCAATGGGAAACCCTTTCCTATTCCAACTCAATACTTTCTTCAAAAGTCATCCTAACTTTTTAATGCAACTATTTTTTTATAAAAGATATCATTCTTAAAAAGCCGATTTTCCCAAAAAGTAAGTCGTTGTGAAGGAGTTTTCAGAGTATATTGGTAAATTTCTTCATCTGGCATTTCGGCAATATGAAGGCTTTCAATCTCCTGTAATAGTTGAGCATTCTCTCAACTAAGGTCAGTCGATCGTTCCGTGATAGCATCTAGCTTTCGACTCTCAACCTCCATAATATCAGCAATTCTATCTCGAAATGGTTGACTCTGAGTAAAAGTAAAGAGATGTCCATGTATACTTAAGAGGGTATCGATCGGAATGCTTCGATTTGGAAAATTTTCTTCTGCTACTTTACGCATACTTTCACGATACGCTTGTGCTGACCCAGAATAACGATGACGATCAGCTTCATGTTCAATTTTTGCATCCGTATCTGGATCATGTAAAAAATTCTCAAATGCTATTACCAAATCCACAGGGACATTTGATTTAAGTTCACCGAGGATTTCCGTAATAGTTACTCGTTGTTCGATCGTTTTCATCGATGATTCAGTATCAAAAGAATATCCGCTATTGAGGCTATTCGATGCGCTTCACCCAAGAGAAATTCCCATGAAAAAATGATTATTATATCTATCTTAGCATTTTTTCTTTTTTTGGGCAAAAAAACAAGTACTATATCAATATGATTGCAAACATATTTTACTGACTCCTCCTTACCGCTGGAGGAATTGCTATTCTCAAATACCGAAAGACCGTCCATGATTGGACGGGAGGTTGGGGATGGGCAGAACACTATCTCGGTCGTGGAGGAACGATGTTAGTACTTTGTCTGATTGCCTGTCTCATGATAGGACTCGGGGTGGTTAAGTTTTTTGGTAAACTCGATCTCGGAGCTGGACAAATAGACGTCAATAGAAAAGTACAACTATCTCAACAACCATAATTTCATTAATTTTCACATGATTCGATACATTTCTCTCTTACTCGTCTTCATTCTTATTGGTACGAGCACGATTTCACCAGCCCTCGCAAAGCCTACCAAAGCACGCATCAATGTAATTGCAGAGCTCAGCAAAAAAAATCCAAAACAAATCCTTACCGAAAAGGAACTATTCATCGTTATGGTGGATGTGGTAGCACAATATGGAGAAATTCCTGCGAGCTATAAGTATATCAAGTTAGAAAATACGGGTGAAAGTAGCTACTCTCGACTCTACCAAGCTTATCAAAAAGCCGTGTACCTCGATATCTTAAAAGCTTCTCAGATTCCTCTAAAGTTGACGGGACTCGCTACTCATAAAAAAATGGTGGAACTCACCAATATGTTCTATGGAGAAAAAATCAATGGAGTAACTACCGTGAATGGAACCGTGCTCACTCCTATCGTCAAAAAGCTTACCTACGACGATCTCCTCTTTTATGCGAATAACTACATCAATTCCAGATCAGGTGAGGCCCCTATCCAAAATGCGGGAGGATTTGATATTCTTGCTGACGTATATCAACGACTCAAAACCGAACACATCGACAAGGATTCTATGGATGATCGTGCCCTTATGTACGGAGCTATTAAGGGAATGTCCGAAGCTTCTTGAGATAAATATACCACTTTCTTTCCACCAGCAGAAGCTACAGAATTCAATGGAGAAATCAATGGGGAATTTGAAGGTATTGGAGCTATTTTAGATATGTCGCAACCAGGCGAGCTTATGATTACGGGAGTACTTCCAGGAAGTCCTGCAGAAAAAGCCTGAGTTTTTGGTGGTGATCAGATTCTCAAAGTAGATTCCTATGTAGTTTTTACCGGAAGTACGGTCGAAACCGTAGTACCTCGAATCAAATGACCAGCAGGAACATTTGTCACCCTTCAAGTGCTTCGAAAAGGTGAAAAACTCGATATCAAGATTACTCGAGCTAAAATCAAAATGGAATTAGTTACCTACACCAAAATCGATAGCAATACTTCTCTCATTAAAATCAATAGCTTTGGGGATGGTACGATTGCTGGTTTCCGCAAAGCGGTAGAAAGTATGGAATCCAACGGCTCCAAACGAGTCATTATCGACCTGAGAAATGACGGTGGTGGAAGCGTTCGTGAAGTAGCTGATATTCTTGATTACTTTGTTCCAACAAGTGCAGTCAAGTTTACCATGAAGACCCTTTATAGTGAAGAAGTCCTTCTCTCTACTGGACTCGATGATCATTTCAAAAACAAAGAGATTGTTATTCTCATCAATGAAATGACTGCTTCCGCAAGTGAAATCATGGTAACAAGCATTCAAGACTATCTTCCTACTCAAACTAAGGTAGTTGGGAAAACCAGCTATGGAAAAGGTTCAGCACAGCAATTATACGATTATGCAGATGGTTCAAGTTTTAAGTATACCGTAGCTAAATGGTTCAGTGGAAAAAACAAACGAACCATCGATAAAGTTGGGATTACACCAGATTTTGACGTAGAACTCGATCTAGAAAAATATCGACAAGGGATTGATACACAAATGGATTTAGCAAAATCACTTCGATTCTAGTTAAATTCCATTTGACCCTCCTTATACAATAGCTTATACTTCGCAAAATTAACTCTTTATTATGAAAAAAATCCTCAGTTGTCTCACTCTAGTAACCCTCGGGTTTACGAGTATATCCCCTGCTTTTGCTGCTGATACCAAGAACAACCAGCCAGTAGCTATGAAAAATTCAGTGGCATTTTCCACCAAAAAAATGGTGGGACAAAGCGTTGAATCAGATATCGTCAAGATGCAAAAAGATGGAGTCAATGCGCTTCGTGATCTCATTGCTACCTACGCAAAAAAAGACATGAAAGAAACAGGAAATATGAAATGGAGTGTGTCAGTTGATGCTGGTACCACTCAAACTAAGGTAGATTTAAATCTTGAGAAATATGCAAGTATCGTGAGTTACCTCCAAGGAAAACAAGAAATTGGAGCCAAGGGTACCGTCGATATAGTAACTACAGGAACACGAACTGACTATGAGACCACTCCTACCACCAAGGATGAAGATGGATATCCAAAATACAACACTGTAGATGCTAATCTTACTGCAAAAATTACCTTTGATGGAAATGTGAAAATTATCGGTAATGATATATATTTTACCCTAGCTGAGTTTAAGACCGATCGAAGCGGTACTGCAAACGAAATCAAAGATTTTGATGAAAGTCTTCGTGAAATTCAAAGATATGTTGGAAAAACATACAAAGTATCCAATCAGGGAAACGATATCGGTAATCCAACCGAAGTTCTCAAAAAAATAGAAGCGGTTTTTCAAGTTCTCGAAACGAAATCACTTTTTGAAGTCGCAAAATCCAATGGAAACACACACACCCTACGACTCAAGAAATCAACAATAAAAGATATCAACAAAGCGGTTGGTAATAAAGGAAGATCCAATATTACTGAAAAAGATTTGAGCTTTGGTGAAGGCGATGTTTTGACCTACCAAAAGACTCCAACTGGCGGAATTCTTCTTGCTAAAGACAAGAAACGAAACACTATGCAAGTAACGAGCAACAACGGAGATTATACTATGGATATGAAAACTTCTGAAGTAAATCGCAGATACAAGACTCGGGAAGATATGCATATTCAAATGAAGCAAAACATGCTTACTGTCAAAATGTACGATACCAATCGATTTAGTACTACTTGGATGAATGTTTCATGGAAAGATAATCAACTTGCTTCAAAAGTTATTACTCAAACTGAGTCATACGATGGAAGTGGCCCACAAGTAACTACTTATGAAGTAAATGGTCCTCTCGATATTTGGACAGGAAATATGGACCTCAAGTTCTTAGGTGACAAAAAAGAGTATGGTATGCTCAATATCAAAAAGAGTGCTGATGCCTATTCATTCAAGTTTGGTTTCGCTATTGATTCCTCATTTACTAAAATGAAAATTGATGGCTCTGGTAGTGCCAATCTCGAACAAGAAAATGTCGAAATTCTCACTCCAGAAATTTTCGAAACTATCAAATAATTCGTTTTTTTCAAAACGCCGATATACTGGTGGGAAGATTTTTCTTCCCACTTTTATTTTTCCCAAACTATGACACCTATCAAATCAAGTCCATCGGTCATGAATAAGTATAATATACTGGCCGTTATTATAGTAGGTATAGCATTTATCTACGTATGGAAAGTAGAGAGTACCCCAAAGCCTCCACTCGATCGAACTGTCAGTTCAAAAAGTCTTACTGGTACCAATGAGACTCGAGCTATTACTCCACCCCAGGTAACTGAGCCAATAACTCAAGTAGAAACACTGGAAGACACTTCTTCTATGACTGATACAGGAAGTAGTATTCCAAGTGGTCTAAGTGGTAGTACTACGCTATCTCCTGAAGATGATGATAACTCTTTGGTAAGTAATATACCTCCA
>JAQTZK010000067.1 GCA_028687815.1 Candidatus Altimarinota bacterium
GATCGTAATGACTACGATAAGCTCGATGAGGGTGAAGCCCTTGGGAAAGAGGTGAGTCTTTATTTTTTGTAGGACCATATAAAATGGTTGGAAATAGGGGTTAACGCGAGTGGCGGTAACTTAGGGGAAAGTGTAGCAGATATTGGGTGGGGGGCAAGGGGGAAAGAAAAAACCCTCACAAAGAGAGGGTTTCTATCAAGATTTCTTCACAAAACGACTATCGTCTCCTAGGAATAAATGGGAGTTGTTACCTATGATAGTTGAGTTCGAAGTACCGTTCCATTAAACTACTTCTTCTTCCAAACTATAACATCACCCTTAATTGTTCGAATAGTAAGCGTATCTGATCCTACCATAATTTTTGATCGAGAGAATGACATAGCTTGTTCCAGGGCCATTCCATCTCATTCACAGTACATCATGGTTGATATAGTTCCTCCTGAAGCAAGAGTACTTCCAAGGACTCGGTAATTTCCACTCATATTATTACAGATTTTGACGTAAAATCTTTTTTTCTCAAAAGTAAGCGTACCTGGGGAAACTACCACTTTTCCATTGAGAGTAGAAATAATCCACTCTCCTGATTGAAGTGCTTGTCGTGGACTCATTTTCTGAGTACTGATGAGCATGGGTGATTCTACCGTTGGAATAACGGAGGTAGTTTGTATATCAGTTTCTGTGGCAAATACAGAAATAGGAAGTAAAAGACAAAGTAGCAAAAGATAATTTTTCATAAGACGATAGTAATAAATAAAGTAGAGTCTCTACTCCTATAACGAAGTTCATGAAAAACGTGACAAAAAAGTATAAAATTGATACAAAAAAATCCCCAAACTAAACTGGGGATTTTTCCATACATTTTTTCTTATATGACTTGCACCACTTCATCCATAGTAAATCGAGATTTTACGTAATTTGCCGTTCCATCAGCTTCACTTCGGTACCCAAGCGCCACCGCTGCTACCGAAGTATATGGTCCGTTTTCTAGTCCAAGAATAGTATCAAATGCAGTTGGATCAAGTCACTCTATCATACAGCTATCGATTCCAAGAAGTGATGCAGAAAGACCAAGAAATCCCATCGCAATGTATGATTGTCGTCGAGTCCATTGCAAATGCTCAAATGACCCACTGTTTACAAAATTTACCATCATATCCTCATATCCCTTAAGAGCCTCAGTGGACATTCCACGAATTTCAGCAGTAGAGGCAATATATTTTTTTACAAAATCTGAATCCACTTGTTTGAGCGTAGAAAACACAATAAAATGTGATGCTTCTTCCACCTGAGACTGATTCCAAGCTGCTGCTCGAAGTTCCTTTCGAACGGCTGGATTTTTAACTACAATAAATTTCCATGGTTGAAGTCCAAAAGAAGAAGGGGCAAGTCGAAGTGATTCGAGAAGCGCATGTTCGTGCTCTTCTGATATCTGCTTAGTAGAGTCAAATTGTTTGGTAGCGTACCGTTGATTAAGTGATTCAAGGAGGGCTCCTGAAGTGATTTGTGCTTTCATGTTTTTTGAATAAGTAAAAAAATAACCAACTAGTATAGCTACTCTGCACGAGATGCAAAACAATTTTTGTAAAAAACCCTTTCTCTCCATCAACTCAATCTCAAAATACATTCCATATTTTACAATCATGGTCCATATATAGTTATGGCGTATCTAGATAAATAGGGGAGCGATGGCTACCTTTTTCCAAGTAAACAGGACCCTGCCTATATAGTTCTAGTTTGATAGAATAAATTCTAGAAAAAACTTGTTTCTCATATTTTTTTATATATACTTTGTACATATTAATTATACTATAATATGTACAAAAATATCAGATTCATGTCAGAGGTAGCATCACCAAACGAACCTATGGTAGGGGAGTTGCGACTTACTGACTATATTATGGAACATCCAGCCGTTTCTTTGCTGTATGTGATGCGCTGACCCAGTATGTGTGATCTTGGTATTTTGGATGGAGATCAACTCATTATGGAACGTGGACGTACTCCGCAACCAGGGGATATAGTACTCGCGATTATTGATGAAAATTTTGTAGTTCGACAATATCAACTACATCAAGGAAAACCCTATCTTCAATCCGGAAATGATGGATATGGATCTATTATGCCAGCTCAGGAACTCCATATTTCTGGAGTTATGGTCGGACTCGTTCGAAAATACCACTAGCATATTCAAAAATAGCGTTCAAAATTATTGAGAAGCACACCTCGTCTGCTCGTTGTCAAAGTTAAGTTAGTACTTCAACAGATATTTTAGAAGTTTCTCTGAATTTTTTCAGGGTTTTGTAAAGATTTTACATTCAAAATATACAAAGAGTATACTTTGAACATACTTTGTATATATGATATTTAAAACTTCGAAAGAATTATATGCTCACATTGATGCTAACTGTTTCTTTGTATCTTGTGAACGACTTCGAAATCCCAATTTATGTGGGAAGTTTGTAGTAGTTGGAGGAGACCTGATTATAGCTGCCTCTTATGAATGTCGTAAATTTGGTATCAAAGTCGGAACACCAATATGGGAAGCTGAAAGTATTCTCGGAGATCGACTCATCAAAATTCGTCCAGATTTGTCATATTACACGGAAATTTCTCAGAAGTTTATGCAGTTTCTTACTGAAAAATCATTAGCGGTAGAACCGTTTTCGATAGATGAAGCATTTGTACATCTAACTGGTATACCTGAAAGAACCCATGGGGGAGACTACGAAGCATTCTGCCAAGATTTGAAACTCGAAATACTCCAAAAAATTGGAATTCCGGTTTCTATTGGACTTGGGAATACTCGAATCAAATCCAAGATATTTTCGGATATTAATAAACCCTTTGGGTACTGGATTGGACTTGATGACGACAAAGAAAGAAATCTTTTTACAAAACTTTCCGTTCGAAAAATTCCCTTCATTGGAAAGGCAACCGAACAGCATCTTGGCGCCTCTATTCATACCATAGAAGATTTCCGTAATATGGGGTTTTTTGAGCTGGATCGTCTTATTGGTAAAAATGCGACTACGCTCTGGCTTGAGTTATACGGGGTAGATGTGTGGCAATCTTCCCATGGTCGTAACTCGGTTCCCAAGAGTATTACTCGATCGAGATCGTTCAACCATGCTATGACCGATAATCGACACATACTTTGGCAACGATTTTTGGAAAATTTTGAAAAGGCCTATCACGAACTCATGCTAATTCAGTGTGAACTTTCGGGTATTGGAGTAGTACTCCGAGCGAAAGATTTGACCAGAAACGGGCATTCCTATGAATTTTGAGAAAATACCAACGACCGCGCCCTGATTCTCCAAAAACTCAAAGAGTGCTTTGATCAAACTTTTCAGACGGGGATACTCTATAGAACCACTGGGGTTATATTTGTAGGCATTAGTCATGCAGCCCCAAAACAACTCTCACTTTTTGAGATCGTGCAACAAAATTCAGATCGTTCCGAGCAATTGGAAAAGGCTTTAGAATTTCTCAATTTGAGGTATGGGAAACGAACGGTTCAACATGGCGTACATCCAGAACAACGATATCAAGCATAAAAAAACTTCACCGTGTGGGATGAAGTTTTTTTAGAAAAAAATTATCGATCATTTCCTGTGTCAGGATAGCGACTATATAGACGGGCAGTGGCCTCTATTTCAGCTTTTTTTGGACAGTCAGCACAGATACCATTTACTTTGGTTCGAGCAATATTTTGAACACGAACAGCCTCTGCCTCCTGATGAAGTGCTTCTAATGTTGCCTCAGAATGACCCATTTCTGAACCTCGAAACGCATGTTCAGTACAGCAGGAAGTTCTAGGATGAGGTACGGCAAGTTGAGCAGCTGTAGCTTCGGAATGACGAAAATTAACTTCCGCTTCGGAAAGACCCATTTCAGAGCCAGTGTATCAAGTAACTGATGTATTCATAGAAGTATAAGTGAGGAAATGCACGTGAGGATACCCGTGTAATGCAAATTATTACAGTTATAAATTTTATTTTGTCAAAAAATAAAATAATCAAGGTTTGGTTTTGTAAGTACTATAAATGAACGTTCGCATATTTTTATGAAAATAAGTTTTGAAGAATTTTTATTGAGCAAGAATTTTTAAAAAAAATTAATTTAAAATACTATTTCAAGATTACTGATAGTTAATATGAACATAGATATCAAATGATCAAAATACAAAAAACCCTTGAAATAGCGTATTTTTTCGTATAATACTTAACATAACTTATATTATGTTAAGTATTATAAACCACTCTATCTACCCTGCTAGAGATACATTTGAAAAATAATAATAAGAGTTAAGCTTTACTCGAACTTGTACCTATGAAATATATATCAGCCCTCGAAGATTTTCTCACGTATTTGCGGATAAGTCGCAATGCGAGCCCAAAAACGGCAGAACAGTACGAACTGCATATTTGGAAGTTTTTGGAGTTCCTCGAGCCAGAAACCTGCAAAAAATCAAGAGAAATACTCCCTCATACCCAGATTTTTCTCGGAAGCTCAGAAGATCCTGCAAAAAGAGCTCTCAAAACGCAGGGGAAAATGTTTCTCCGTTCAAATATACGTCTTGAGGTGGAAAACATCGCTGCGGATGATTTAAATGAGTTTCGGCTCTATTTAACGGACAAATGACTATCTGTAAGTTCTGCGAATGCCTATATGATCACTTTTCGTTCATTTTTTAAGTTTCTCAAGAAGCGCGGCGTGGGGTGTATTGATCCCACTGTGATTGATCTTATCAAAGCACATGATCGACAAGTAACCTTCCTTTCTCAGGAAGAAGTGCATCATTTACTCGACAGCGTGGAGTCTGGAACGACTATTCAAGATATTCGAGACCGAGCGATTCTTGAGTGTATTTATTCTACGGGGCTTCGAATTTCAGAGTTAACCCATTTGGATCGCACGAGTATCAATCTCAAAACTATGGAATTTAGTATTCGAGGAAAGTGATCCAAGGTGCGGATTGTGTATTTGACCGAAATCGCACGAGATACGATTACTCGGTACCTGGAAAGTCGCGATGATCATTTTGCACCACTCTTTATCCGACATAATTTTAATTTGGAAAATATCGAATCTGCGAATCTCACAGATGATACTGTTCGACTTTCTCGATTTTTTATCACCGAAATGGTCAGAAAGCGAGCTCTTGCCGCGGGTATTACCAAGGATATATCTGCCCATACACTCCGACATAGCTTTGCTACTACACTGCTTGAAAATGGTGCAGATATCCGATCTATTCAGGAGTTATTGGGTCATTCGTCCATTACTACTACTCAGGTATATACGCATGTTACCAACCCAAGACTCAAGGAGATTCATAGGAAGTTTCATACCTAAACTAGTCTATTTCTTGGAAGTGAGAAAACATCCAGCCCCCTCATCTCGAATTATCGACACACAATCCTGATATAGAGCTTCATATCCCTGAGCTTTGGCAATTTCTCGAAGTCTATTAATCGACGATATATACCTCAGTTCTACTAGTTTTCCCAGTATACTTCTCTGCAGTACGCTCTGATATTTCTTGAGAAATTTTACGACCAAATAGTTATCCAGCACACCTCCGTTATTTTGGAGGAGAAGCATATCGAGAAGTGCTGCTTCATGAGAAAGTACTTTGAAATCCACTCCACCTACAGACTTTTTAACTACAAAAGGTAACAACTTGGAAAAGAGTGTTCCGACAGCTTTTTTTCCTGTCTCTCGCTTTTTGAATACCAATTTGTGATTTGGAGAAAGTAGTACCTGCTTGGAAATAGCTTTGGTATAGATAATAAGAGTTCCTGGAGTAGAAAGATCCGCAATATGTAGCTCCAATGCTTTGGTTCATCAGATAAAATATTCTGAACGAACTTCTCTCGCAATATACGCTCGGACAATCGCCCAGTAGTATTCCTCGATAAGCTCAATCTCAGTTTTCTTGTCTGGAGCTCTTCCAATAAGTAAAAGTCCATTACGAAGCGCGTGCATATACCCTTCAGACTTAAGTCGGTAGACCGTTTTATAGACTTCCCTCATTCCCTATTTAGCCCGAGAATTATCTGGATCAATCAACTCTAACAAGTCATCAATTAAGAGTATTGGTGCTTTTTTGAGTCACAATTTGTGAACAATGTTGTTAAAACTAAGCATGATTGATTTTACTTTCTATATTGACTTAACACACTATAAAGAGTTTAGTTTTTTTACTATAAAAAACAAATAATTTTACCTAAACATCAATATTTCACGTCAAAATAGAAGGGGGTCTCCCCT
>JAQTZK010000068.1 GCA_028687815.1 Candidatus Altimarinota bacterium
GGTAAATGGAATACCCAAAGCACTCGCAAGTCCCACATTGATATCTGCATCAATGGCTATCGTAAATAGTTTTTTTGAACGAAGAAATCGAGTAAAGGAGGCAGCAAGGGTGGTTTTTCCACTCCCACCTTTTCATACAAAAGCAATTTTCATAGGTTATCGGTTATATTTGAGGAAGTGCATCATGACAATTGGCGCAGAGACCAGATAAAACGATTTGGTGATGATTCACATAAAATCATTGCTTTCGTCCCAGAAATTCCAGTGTTTTACACATATGAGAAACATCAAATTGAAAGATACGTTCGCAGGAGGTGCACTGGAAATGTTCATGATGATGGTGTGATGCGAGCTCATAGTAATCTCACCTATTTTCAAAATTCAGTTTTCTGAGCACGCCTATCTCCATATATAGATCAAGAGTCCGAAATATGCTGGCGCGTCCAATGTGAGGAAACCTGAGAATAAGATCGTGAGATTGAAACAAATGAAGTTCTTGCAATCACTGAAACATCTCAATTCGCTCAGGCGTTACTCGCTTTTTTTTCGCTCGAAGTATATCTTCAATATCCATAATTGAGACTTAGTATCAATAATGGTAGTAAAATATAAAAAATGAAGAGATTGTCAAAATATAAACCAGGCAGTTATGCGAGATTTTTCACTAATTCTCGGATGCAATTTTTTGCATCCACCAAACTCCCACTAAATACTACATCCCCTTTCAAAATTACCTCTCCTCGCCCCTCTTCTTTTTTGAGTACCAAGTGTGGTATTTTTTGAGATTCACAAACGAGCAACCAGAGATTCTCTAGATTGGTACGAGAACGGATATCAATGATCAGATATCCCCGCTCTAAGGCTCGCTCATATTCATCTCGCTCATACTGATAAAGATGATGTGGAACCGCACGACTTCCGAGTTTTATTCCTGATTTCTTTCCTTGAGAAAGTGCATCAATATGTTCAATTTTTACCTTGGGCATATGGGTGTTTTAAGATTAAATTTTGCCTAAATGAGTCTTCAGTCTTTCCCTATACTGAGCTTTCATGATTCGAATTTTTTCAATATCAATCTTCTTGAGATTGGAAAGAATGTACGGCGTTCGTCATCCAGCATACAGATCTTGATGGCGATCAACGAAGTCCCAGTAGAGATGCGTCATGGGACACGTTTTTTCTTTGATACTATACTGACATCCTTTGCAGTAATCACTCATTTTGTCGATATAATTACCTCAGGAGATGTATGGTTTTGTAGCGAGTTTTCCCCCATCTGCATATTGACTCATGGAAAGCACGTTCGGTACCACTACCCATTCAAAAGCATCGGTATACATTTCATAAAACCATCGTAGTACCGAGTGAGGATGATAGCCCATAAGCATAACATAATTCCCAATAATCATGAGTCGCTCGATATGATGCGAATAGTTCAATTCTTGCACTCCTGCAATTACGGTATCAACACAATTCAAAGTGGTGATATTTTTGTTATGTGTCTTACCATCATAACTCCACCACGCTTCTGGAAGAGACTCCATATGACCCAAAGCATTTTCCGAATATATCGTATCAAAATAGTACAGATGATACTGTCGCATATATTCTCTCCAACCAAGTATTTGCCGAATAAATCCCTCCTGACTCGCAAGTGGTATGTTTATGGAGGTAATTTTTTCTAAAATTTCTTCCGGATATAACAGTCAAAAATTGAGAGCTGTAGAAATAAGTGAATGATGGACATATCTATCTTTTTGATACATAGCATCCTCAAGATATCCGAAGTCATGTGCATGATACTCAAGAAAATACTCAAGCAATTGAAGGGCGCCTGCTCGTGTGACTGGGAGATGTACCTCGATATCCTCAGCTCAGAAATATTTCTTTGCCACATCGAGCGCTGAAGAGGATTCTGACTTCCAATCCCAAGAAGGTACATGTTGACTATCAAAGTTCCGATTCTCCTGATCATAGTTCCATTTACCTCAAAGTGGTTTTCCCTCTTCCATAAGAATATTTCGAGTCTTTCGCATATATCGATAAAAAGTCTCCATGACGGGTGGCTTCTCAAACTGTTCAGCAAACTCGGTGGGAGTAATGAGAAATTGTCTATTTGGAAGCATGTCTAGTGTCGTGTGTGGCAGAATATACGAAGCTATCTTCCGAGCGAGATATTCTTCACTTGGACGCATCAGTACGATGCTGGAGAGCTGGTGAAGCTCGGAGAAGTCTATCAGAGATTTCTGGTAAGAATTCGTCTCAATCCAATGCGTAGTATATCCAAGAGTTTCACACTCAGCCAAATATGCCTTCGCAATGGCATATTCCATGATATTACTTCGGATATTAAATTTGAGTGGTCAAATAGGCGATGCTACACTCGCCCCTGTGTAGAGCAAAAATACTACATCAGTAACACCAGGTTCGATATAGCGAATATTACACTGATCGTAGATAATCCATTGATATTTTTTCATGAATTATTTCTTATGCTTACGACATCATTCACTGCAATAAATAACTGATTCCCATATAGCTTTCCACTTCTTTCTATTCGAAAAAGGTCGCTGACACGTTGGGCAGATTTTTGATTCACGGTAGACTCCACGATCAAGAATTTTCATGGAGATAAAGATAAGGGGAAATTTGGGAAATACAAGGAAAATCTTGCTTTGATTTTAATGTAAATTTTTTGTAGAAGTGAGTTTGTATTGACAATCACCATATTTCTCAAGAATAACTGTAGTACATATAATTCTATCATATGCCTGATCAAATTACCGAAACCACAAATACTGGATGGCTTGCTCGTATCAAATCAGCACTTACTGGGATTATTATTGGTCCACTCATTATTATCTTGTCGATCTGGCTTCTCTGGAGTAACGAAATACGCTCCGTCAACGTAAGTAATGGACTTGAAGAAGGCGCTAAGGCAGTAGTGAGTCTCACCTCACCAGAAGCTCGTCCAGAAAGTGAAGGAAAACTCATACATACCTCGGGTGTTTTAGACACGACGGCTCTGCTTCGAGACGATATATTTGGCGTAGAACAAAAAGCGTTGCGACTGGATCGAAAAGTAGAAATGTACCAATGGACCGAAAAAAAATCATCTAGCTCAAATGATAATCTTGGATGATCACAAACTACCACTACTACTTATAGTTACGAAAAGAAATGGACGGATGCAAAAGTTAATTCCTCAAATTTTCATACTCCTACCGATCACACCAATCCAGAGGAGTGGAAATATACTTCCAGCACCATCTTTGCTACCGATGCAAAAATCGGAAATATTGCAGTAGGACAAACATTTTTAGGTCAACTCAAGGCTGAAACCACATTTACTACTTTTAGTCCTAGTTTTTCTCTCAGTGGTACGAAAGTAGAGAACACTAGCATATATATTGGGGTTGACTCAGCAATTCCACAAGTCGGAGATATACGAATTCGCTACTCATATACGCCAGTTGGTACTATGAGTATTATTGGAAAACTCATGAACCAAGCAGTCATTCCTTATACTACCAAGACCAATACTACTATTGCCCTCATAACTCCTGGAACCGTCGAAGCCAGTAGTATGTTTGCGACTTCTCAAGCAAACAATACCCTGACAACCTGGATGCTTCGAGGGGCTGGTATGATTCTTATGTTCGCTGGGTTTAGTGTATTCTTTCAAATTATTTCTATTCTTACCAAATTTCTTCCCATACTTTCTGTGATGGTTGAATGGTGACTTGGATTGGTTTCATTTTGCCTCACCTTATTGCTCGGAGGAACCATCATTGCCATTGCTTGGTTCGCGGCCCGTCCGATGATTTCTGCCATTGTGGCTGTGGTGGTAGCTGGAGTGATATGGGGAGTGTATCAAATGAAAAAATGAACAACGGTGAAAGTAGAAGAAAGTGGGGTTTCTCTAAGCGGAGTGTAGCAAAAGCAAATATTCGTTTTGGAGTCAAGTGTTCTCTCGGTATACTTAAAATTTAATCTCACCTATGCGATATTTTTTCCTCCTGGTTGTAGCTATCACGATTGGTTTTAGCACCTGGGCGAGTAGTCCCATGTTTGGATATCCACTTGGAGGCATGAACCAAGGTCAAATCTCTAATCTCTATCCAAATCTGGTAACTCCAGCAACCTATGCTTTTAGTATCTGGGGACTTATTTACTTGTCTTGGATAGTTATGGCCATCCTTATCGCCATAGGATATATATCCGCAAAGACAAAGTTTCTTCAGGTATTTTCTGCTGCAGTATTCCTCTCATCACTTTGGCTTGTTCCATTTCAATACCAATACCAGCTTACTTCACTCGGAGTTATGCTTTGGATACTGGTACTGGCTCTTTGGAGTGTAGACTTAGCCCAGAGTGAACATCGCACCGTTCGACTCATGAGCCAGCTCTTTCTTGGATGGATTACGGTAGCCACTGCAGCAAATATAGCTATTGTGGTAGTATCTACTCCACTCCTTGCTAATATCGGGATTTTTTCTCCAGTTATTTGGACGATTATTGGGCTAGCGGTTGCAACTATGGTACATGTTTGGGTAGCTATTTGTTATCGAGCGTATGTGCCGGGATTGGTGCTTATTTGGGCTTTGATCGCCAATATGATGGTGCACAGTGATATGGTACAGCGAGTTGGGGTTGGGATGATGATTGGAGTAATGATTGGAGTTGGAGTGTATAATTTTGTGAGGGGGTAAGGGTAGAATTTAGTAGTTTTTAAAAAGGAAATTAAAGAACATTATCCACTTTATCAGCAGTATAATCTCGAAGTCCCATAGCTGTATTTGGTGGAATTTTTCGGATTTTAATACCATGGATAAGATCCGAATGAAGAATTCTTGAACCATCAGAAATATCAACCTTAGAGCCAGGAAATATGTCATTTGAGTCGCATCCAGTAAATATTTTTAAATACCCGGAAGCCTTTGTGCCATTCAAAAAATCAACTTCTACGAGTGTTTCGTTGTAGTGTCATACTGCCATTTCGATATCCTCACGACACTCATCAGTAAGACTAAAATACCCACAGAGTAGTACATTAGAAATTTGCATTCACCAAAGATATTTCTCCTGCAAATTTGATGTATTGAGAAATTTAAACCGTTCAAAATTCTCTCCACTTATTCGAATGAATTCAAAATTCTTTCCTCCATTATCCTCAAGTCACTGGTTCAAATTATACTTTTCCATAGTTATACTAGAAAGATATTTGAACTATTTTTTCATATAAAAATTCAGAGTCAACTTTGAGATTTGAAGGTAAATTATACTTCTTGCTTATTTAATGGAACCCGAGATTAAAATATTAGAAACTTCTCCAAATATACAGAAAAATAGATCAAATTATTGCCTATCTAGGAAACATAGTTCTCATTTCTACAGCTTTTACCATGACATAGCTTCTGAAGACTATGTCATATCTTTCAATATACCCGCTGTATCATCCCCTACCGATTCTTTCAATTCACGGATTTGTACAGATGCTTGAGCAGTTGCTGTCGCAGGAATTCTCCTTTAGATGGAAGCAATTCCAGATTGGATATTAATTATTTTCTTCAAGAGATTAGCGTAATCTTTTTGCAATTGGGTAATGTCTACGGTGTTCTCGGCTATAGCAACCAGAGCATCTTCCAGAGTCACGTTATCGTTTTCCGTTAGATCTGAATCATGTTCCGAATCCAATCATTCGTATCATTCCAACATATGAAGAGGAGTTATTTTTATTGTCTTACCATTTTGGCATATTTTCCCTTTCATGAAAAAAGTATTTGCTTCGGTAGTATAAAATCATATTATTATCCTACCATTAGTTATAAAATAATGAAAACACCCTCAATAAAACGATCCTTTACTATTAAAGAAGATTTAGACCGTGCTTTGGAAGCATTCGACAACAAATCCGAAGTAGTCAACGCTGCACTTTCGATTTATTTCGAGCGTGCTGGATATCTTGAATCTGCCGAGGAGGCATTTTGGAAAGAAAAGGTTGAATCAGGACTTTTGGATGTGCGGAACGGGTACGTAAAGACTCTCAATCCGAACGGGGAAAGAATTACGAGAAAGGAACTTTCGAATACTCTTTGGTCGTAACACTAAGATATGAAATTCATTGTCACGGAAACCTTTCTTGCAGAAGTGCGAAAATTT
>JAQTZK010000069.1 GCA_028687815.1 Candidatus Altimarinota bacterium
AATCTTCAACCATTTTTCGATGCCCATGAGTTTCTTTATAGCTTGCTTTTTGTAAACCTTCTAGTCGATTTTGCGGACTAATAATGGCACTATTTGAATTGTTGCCTTTAGATTCAGATGCTATCATTTGTCATTCTGCAGGAGCTTCAGTTGGTAGGTTTAAGATAGTTTCCTGTAATTGGAATGGTAAATTACTTTCAAATTTGAGTGGAATCGAGGAGGCAGCGCTATCTGGCATTGCAAAATTATTTTCTTTCATGATTAGACTGTACCAAATCTTTTTTTTATTCGCAATAAATACGGTGTTTTTCTCTTGGTTACAATTTTATTTTATTCCTTGAAAACTACCGTAATCGTCGTATGATACCTTCATGCAAATAACTGATTGACTTCTCCAATACATCGACCAAATTGAAACCCTAAAAGCTCAAGGAAAATACCGAGAGTCCAAGGAAATTGTTGAGCGATTACTTCTCGATTACACCGATGATTATCGTCTGTACGAAGAGCTTTGTGATATTTTCTTGTTTCTTGGTGATCATATTAAGGCTCATGATGCTATTACGGTAGCTCGTGGTCTCAATCCTGAGTCGGCCACGGGTATGTATTTGCTTGGCTATCTTTCGGTAACTCAGGGAAATTTTGTAGAAGGAATACAATTGCTCGAGCAGGCAAATCGACTTTTCCCAAATAATCCAGAAATTCTCCGAAATCTTGGATGGGCGTATACGGTGACTGGAATGGGGGATCGTGGAATATTTCTTTTGAAACGGGCTCTCAATATCGCTCCGGAAGATCCACTCATTATGGAAGACCTTGCCGTGGCACTTATTTCTGAAAATAGTTCTATAGATGAGGCAGAAGATCTCCTCAGACGTGCGGGCAAAGAATTCCGAATTGCCGAACTCAAAGCCCTGATGCATATTTAGTCCATGGGATTCCAAATTAGAACACTTTCCGAAAATGACCGTTTTTTTGTAATCGACATTGGTTCCACAAGAATCAAGGTATTGTTGTGTGAGCTCGAAGATGGAGCTTTGAATATTCTAGAAAAAGCCTCGATTCGTCAAAGTCGAAAACATATGTTTGGAGGTGATATTTCCGATCTTCAATGAGTAAGCGAAGCTTTGCAAAAAGCTATTCATAAGATTGAAAAAAGTCAAAATCGCGAAGTCTCCGATTGTATATTTTCTATTCAGTCACCATCACTGGTAACGGATACTTTCTCAATGAATTACGTTCGTGAACGAGATATGAGTCCACTGGGAATGGAAGAAATAGATAGCATGGTTGCCAAAATCGAATTGAAGTCTCTCGAAAAAGCAAAACCAAAGATTCTTGCGCAAATTATGGAAGAAGAGACGCAAATGAAGCTCATTACTACTTCGCTCACTTCGATCACGATTGATGGAAAAAAGGTGTCCAACCCTATGGGATTTACGGGAAAGAATATCAGTCTAACGGTGTGTAATGTATTTATTCCAATTGCCACATTTCACCTATATTCCACGATTGCTCGCAATATTGAAAAGAAGATTTTGTCGTTTGTGCCAACTCCTATTGCTCTTACCAAGGCTCAATCAGATTCACTCGAAATATTTGATCCAAATGCTTTCGTAGATATTGGTTATTCACTCACGAGCATTACCTTAGAAAACTATTCAGAACTTCTTGGGGCGATTCAGATTCCTATCGGATCGAGTCATTACGAGAATATGTTGGTACGAAAATTCCCAAAACTTTCTCGATTGGAAATAGAGCATATGATGCAAAGCGACCCAGAAGAGCTCTCCAAAGAAGCCAAAAAAATACAGAAAGATTTTGTTGAGTTGCTCGTGCGCTCTATTGTAGTAGCTCTTCGTATGATAACGAGTTCATTCTTCTTGAAGAATGTCTATGTTTCTGGTGGAATTGCTCAAACATCATTTCTTGCCGTACTTCAAGCGCAATTTGAAGCCCATCTTGCTAATCCTTCTATCAAGATTCATTCACTGATTCCTGAAGAGGCAAATCTGGATCCAAATTATGGGGTAGCTTACGCTCTTGCTAAAACGACTCAAGAACTCGTTCGTCATCAAGCGGATCCTATTGCTCGAATTCTCCGTTACGTTATTTATCGATATGAGTAAAGACCGAATATCCATCGATCCTCGTTTGGATATTGTTGAGATTTTCACGCTCATTGATACCCTTGAAGAATCCGTAATTACTCTAGAAATAGGGGATTCTGGGGTTTTTCAGAGTAGTTTTGCTCTGCGTTTACTCGTTGATCGTTTTCCAAGTAAAAAATTCCAAATTGTGAGTTCAGATCCTTCTATGAAGCGTTTGGCAGAACGAATTGGAATTCGTGTGTATCCCAAAGTGGAATCGATAGAGTTTGAACAAGAATATTCCAAAATTCATGTACTGCGACACAATTTTACCTCGATGGAGTACCTTTGGTATGAGATCAAGAAATCTATTTCCAAATTAAAATATCAGGCCCGAAAGAAGAAATCTCCGACTCTCAAGTATCATCAAGGTTGGATGGTAGAAACAAATCTTGTTCTTTTGATTTCTGGATTGATTCTGTCAGTTTCCCTATTGGCATTCATTTTCTACTTTGCGGTATCCAAGACGTACGTCTATATTACGCCAGATTTTGCCGTCAAAACCGTTTCTCAAAATCTGCTCTATTCCGAAAATGAAGCAGAATCAGTACTGGATACTCGCCCGATTATTGCCGTAGAACGAATAGAAAAAACTGTTCAAATTGACGAGATTTTCAATATTTCTACGTATGATATTGCCAGTGTTCGAGCGGCAAGAGGGGAGGTGGAAGTGTATAATGAATTGAGTACAGAACAGATTTTTCGACCAAATAGTCGTTTTGTGACTCCAGATGGACTTCTCTATCGTAGTCAAGAATGGATAAAAATTCCTCCTACCAGAATGAACGGTGAAGAAGTTGCGATTGGAAAAGTGAAAACGATACTGATTGCTGATGGATATGATACGACGGGTGAACTCATAGGGGAGCGAGGAAATATCAAAACCGATACTATTTTGGATATTCCTGGACTCAAATTCAATCGAGACAAATTCTATGCCAAAGTAACTTCCAATTTTACTGGTGGACAAAACCCAACCCTTAAGTTGATTACGGAAGACGAACTCAATCGTTCTCAATCTATTCTTGCTGATAAAGTGAAACGTCAGGCGCTCGAACAACTCAAATCAGATATCCGTCAAAAAAATTCGATTTCTGGAAAAAATCTAGAAGTACTTGATGTTCCGGAGACTATAAAGTATAGCGAACCAAAGCTCGAAATCCTTGATGGAGCCAAGGTGGGTGATCGACGTTCGGAAGTGCATATTCGAGCTACTGTAACGATTACTTCGTACGTATACAACAAAGATACCGCACTCAGCTATCTGCGTGCTCTGATGAATGAACGACTACTCTTTGGTACGGAACGTCTACATGAAATTTTACCTGATAGTCTCAAGATTACCACTATTCTCAACCGTGCCGATGCCCCAAAATTTATGCTTCGTGGTACCACGGAACTTTCGGCAACGATTTCTTACAATTTTGAGGATGATGCTAATGCTCAAACCAAGCGTTTGAAAAATCTTATAGCAGGACTCACGAGTGAACAGTCGCTTTCTATACTTCAAGCCGATAAGAGTATCGCGAATGCAAAAATTCGTCTTTCTCCATTCTGGTTGACCCGAGTTTCTTCTAATATCGACAACATCAAATTTATTATCGAGAAATAATGCTTCATCTTGCATTCGAAACCTCGTGTGACGATACTTCCATCGCTCTTATGGAGGATGATCGATTACTCCAAATGGTGACTCGCTCTCAAATTACCGAACATTTAGCCACTCAAGGAGTGGTGCCTGAAGTAGCAGCTCGACTTCACGCTCATGTCATTTTTGAGGTACTCGATGAAGTATTGACTGCGGGTAAAGTGACTCTCTCCGATATCAAATATATTGACTGTACGAGTGAACCGGGTTTGCTGCCATCCCTTTTGGTAGGGAAGACGGTAGCGAAGACTTTGGCTCGTGCTTTGGATATTCCACTCCATTGGATTCATCATATAGAAGGACATATTTTTGCGAATCTCTTGGAGAGAAAGGTAGATGATCTGATTTTCCCAGCAGTGGTACTTACGGTTTCCTGAGGTCATAATGAAATATATCTCTGGAAAAGTTTGTATGAGTGGGAACTTCTTGGTCAAACTCGAGATGATGCTGCGGGAGAAGCTTTTGACAAAGTAGCCAAAGCGATGTGACTTGGCTTTCCTGGTGGTCCTATTGTCGCAAAATATGCGAGTGAGTATACCGGAGTATACCAACATCTTTTTCCGGTTCCACTTCTCGAAACGGAGAGCTTAGATTTCTCTTTTTCTGGACTCAAGAGCGCGGTTCGTCGTGAAATTGAGACGCGGAGAGCTACTCATTGAGGTATATTGCCCGAACACGATCTTCAGGAAATTGCTTTTGAATTTGAACAAGCTATTGTCTCAGTACTCGTAACTAAACTCAACCGTGCTGCCAAAAAAATGGGAGTTTCTACGATTATGCTGGCTGGCTGAGTGAGTGCTAATGATTTTTTAAGATTAAGTCTTGACTCCTTAAGTAAAACTGAAGGTTATCATTTTTTTGCACCAGTCAAAAAGGTCTACAGCATGGATAATGCTGCGATGATTGGGGTGCGAGGATATTATGAATCGACTCGATTTGCTAAAATCTAAAATTTAGATAGGCTTATTTTGTATTTATTTAAAATCTATTTTTTTTATGGCTAAGACAACAAAAACAGAATCAATGGAATATGTTTCAGGTGTACGAGGTTCTCAAGAATCATCTTTAGGATCTAGTGAGATGGTATCTAGTTCAGGTGGGGCTAAGATGCTTGCACTCGTCATCGTTATTTGTACCATTCTCAATATCAGTTCTAGCTGGTATTTGGCCCGTGGTACTATCAATCCACTTCTTCCAGTTTCTATGGGAAGTGATGTATCAAAAATTGCCGATGCACTTAAGGAAGTTCAATACGATCAAGCTGGTGGTAAAGATGTTTATGAGCTATATATGAAGCTTCAAAAACTTCAAGCTCAAGGTCAGAAAAGTAAACTTGAAGAGCAAATCCGAGCTCTTGAAGGAGGTGCTCAGCCAGCTGGTACTGATCCAGCTGCGGCCCCATCCGCTAGTAAGACTTTGACAGCAGATCAATATGCGGGAATCTTCAAAGATTCATACGTAGATGGAAATGCAAAAGCAAAAATTACTCTCGTTGAATATTCTGACTTTGAATGTCCATACTGTATTATGCAAAAGAAGAACGGAACTATCGAAGGACTTAAGAAAAAATATGGAGATTCAATTAATGTAGTTTACAAGCCTTTGAATCTGGCACGGCATCCAGGTGCTGATCAGAAGGGTTGGGCAGCGCTTTGTGTTGGAAAACTTGGAGGAGCTGACAAATATACAAAATTCTCTAATGCTATTCTTGATGGATCAGAAGTACAAGGATCTGTCTATCCTCTTGATAAACTCTCAGCTCTTGCCAAAGAAGTTGGAGTAGATCAAAAGAAGTTTGATACTTGTTATAATACTAAAGAAACGGAAGCTATATATAAGGAATATACCACTGAAGCTATGGCTTTCGCGGTTAATGGTACTCCTACTACCATGGTTCTTAATAATGAAACAAAAACATTCGATCTCGTTCAAGGTGCTGCTCCTGCAATCAACTTCGAAACAATCGTTGACAAAATGATGGCAGCAAAATAGTTCATTGACCTTTGGTCTTTGATGAAAATCCCTCTAAATGAATTAGAGGGATTTTTTTGAACAAATTATATGGTCGATCCCTTTGTATTTTTGGGTTTTCTTTGAATTATACCAAATTAAGTTAATTTTAATTCCTTGATTTTCCACTCCTTCCTTTGATGGAATATCTGTGAACGATGGGTAAAAAAGTTAAATTAAGTTAATTTGGTATTAATTACTCAATACTACATACCCCACACACCAAATCCAAATCCCGTGACTCAGCTCATATATCCAAATCCTTGGACGTCTCTATTATTACGAGAGGCACCTATCCTATTCCTGATAATGCTTTCCTGGTAATTTACTCGGGAGGTGTT